>JBJTBO010000063.1:0-19239 GCA_046091445.1 Planctomycetaceae bacterium
GCGCAGAGACCGCGCCACTCCGCCTCGGGGGCGATGCTCAGTGGCTCATCTTCCGGCTCGCATGACCGCATTCTCACGCTGGAAAGCGATCGCCACGAAGGGAGAGGCGGGGACAGTTGCACGAGCGTGGCGGGACGGCCAGGTGCTGAAGCATCCATTCGCACGCTGGAAAGCGTACGCCACGAGGGCACAGGCGCTGGCTCCGCCAGGGATTGGCTCCGTTTGCGTGCGTTGACGCGGCGTTTCCCCAGCACGCACCCGCAAACAGTGCCTGTCCCTGTCGCCCCGTTTCGATTGGTCCGTCCGATAACGAACGTCCTTCCGCTGCGTGCCCCGCAGAGGAAGGACTCGATCCGCAGCGTGGAGGCAGACCGCCCAGCCTCCTCCGGCCGCCCCGCTTTCGCCGTTCGCCCGTCTCGTGGGGAGCCCCGCACCGGATTGACCGGCCGGATGGTCGATTTTTCGAGGGCCACCGACCGATGCGAAAGGGTGGGAAACGTGCGTCGGCAGGCAGGGTCGTGGTCGCCCGCGCGCCGACCCCTCGCGACGGTGTGGCATGGCGGGACAAACCGGCCGACGCGTCCGCAGGGCCATCTCGTGCCTCACGGTCGGGATCGCGGCCTGCGCCGCATCCGCGCGCTGCGTCCATGCCGACGATGGGAGCGAGCGTCAGAACGTTCCGCGTCCACCCGCCCCCTCACGATCCTGGACCGCGGCCGCGCCGCTGCCCGATGCCCAGTGGAGTGATCCGGACAGCGTCAACTGGGTCGAGCCTCCCGCGCCGGGCGACGCGCAGGGCAGGCTGAAACTGCGGCTGGCGGAACGACTCACCGACCCATCGGCGCGGTCGCGCGGTGGTCTCCTTCGCAGCCTCCTGCGTGGCGAGACTCGCACGGCACGCGGTGATGCCGTCGACGGCGGCGCGGATGGCCGGGCGAGCGACGACGCCGGGCCGGCCGATCTCGCGGCGAGCGGCGCGGCCTGGCCGCATCCACTCCACGTGGGTGAGCAGCTGTCCCGCCTCGCGGCCCTCCGCGGCGGCTCGGGCGGCCACGCCGACGTCGCGACGTGGGCCGCGGCGACGCTCGACGATTTCGAGGCGGTGCTCGACACCGGCGGCCCACGGCAGCCGGCCGCGGCCGAGAGGCTGCTGCGGCTCGGCGAGGACGCGGAAGCCGGGCTGCAGATCGCCGATGGCCTCGAGGATCGCGAGGTCGCGACCGAGGTGCGGCGTGCCGCGCTCGCCGTCGGACGACGGGCGTCTGTCTGGCGCGCGGCGGCGACGTCCTGCTCGGACGCCGCTTCGTCTCCCCCGGCGCCCGGGCTCGACGGCCTCGCCGCCTCACTCGCGCCGCTCGGCTTCGAATCGGCGACGGGACGGCTGCTCGCGGCGCTCGAGCGTTTCGAAACGAGCACCGACGCAGCAGAGGCCGCCGTCGTCCGCGCGGCGCTCGAGGCGATGGGGGCTTTCGAAGGGATGGCTCCGCGCGGTGCCACCCGTGCCGTCGCGGACCACTACCTCGCCCCGAACGTCCGCGTGACGGTACACGAGCGGTTCGTCTCCCGCCTCCTGCCCGACACCACCGTCGAGACGGGCCCGCTCCACGACTTCATCCTCGGACGTGCGGTGACGGGCACACGAACCGTCGAGCAGTCGCTCAGCCTGCGATTCATTCCCGATCCCGAGGCGATCCGCGCGGAGCTGTTCGTGAACGGCGAGGTCGCCTCGCGCACGGTCACCGAATCGGGTCCCGTGGCCTTCCACTCGCGGGGCGCCGCCACGTTCACCGTGCGCAAGCCGCTCGTGGTGTCCGCCGCGGGCATCGACATCGGCGCGGCGCTGGGCACCGCGTCGAACCGCACGCAACTGGCCACGATCCAGACGAGCTTCGACAGCGTGCCGATCATGGGGTCGCTCGTGCGCACGATCGCCCGCAACCAGCACGACGAACACCGCCAGGCGGCCTCGCGCGAGGTGAATGAACGCATCATCCTGCGAGCCTGCCGCGAGGTCGATCGCCAGGCCGAGCCACAGTTCGCCTCCGCGGCGGAGCGCGTGCGGCAGCGCGTCTGGGAGCCGCTCGTCCAGCTCGGGCTCGAACCCACCCCGGTCGTGCTCTCGACGTCGAGCGGGGTCGCGACAGCCCGCCTGAGGCTGGCCGGGCGCGATCAGCTCGCCGCGCATACGCCGCGGCCCAAGCCCCCGGTCGACGCGCTGCTCGCCGTGCAGGTGCACGAGTCGGCGGCGAACAACGCGGTGGCACGGCTCGGCCTCTCCGGCCGGCGGTTCGCGCTCGAGGACCTCGTCACGACCGTGGCCGCACGGCTCGGGGTCGAGCCGCACGTGCCCGACGACCTCCCCGAGCACGTCGCGGTCAGCTTCGCGGCCGCCGAGCCGATCCGCGTGACGTGCCAGGACGGGCTCGTGCACGTCCACGTCACGCTCGACTCGCTCGAGAGCAGCCGCCGCTCGTGGTACGACATCGTCGCGCACGTGGCCTATCGGCCGGTCGTCGACGGCATGCAGGTGTGCCTCGAGCGCGAGGGGCCGGTGCAGCTTTCCGGCCCGGGGCATCAGGGCCGGATGGAGATCGCGCTCCGCACGATCTTCGGCAAGATCTTCGCCAAGGAGCGGCGCATCCCGCTCCTGCCCGAGGGCATGGCATCCAACCCGCGACTGGCCGACCTGCGCGCCGTCCAGGCGGTCGCGACCGACGGCTGGCTCGCCCTCGCGCTGGCTCCCACCACGACGGCCGGTGTCTCCGCCGCACCGGCGACGGCGACCGGCGCGCCGGCCCAGCGGCTCCTCCGGCGCCGCTGAGCGCGGGCTGATCCGTCGGCCACGCTGCTACACTCGGCACGCTGCCCGGGCCGCGGCCTCGCGAGTCCCCGGCATTCCGCTCCGCTGGCCGCCGAGGGTGTCGTCGATGTCCGCAGCCGCGTTTCGCGCCGAATCCGACAGCATGGGAACCGTGCAGGTGCCCGCCGACCGGTACTGGGGCGCGCAGACCGAGCGGTCCCGCGACAATTTCCGGATCGGTGTCGACCGCTTCCGCTGGGGGAGGTCGATCATCCGCTCGCTGGGGATCCTCAAGAAGGCCGCGGCGCTCGCCAACGGCGAACTCGGGCAGCTCCCCGCCGAGCGGGTGAAGCTCATCGTCGCCGCCGCGGACGAGGTGATCGCCGGGGCGCTCGACGACCATTTTCCGCTGGTCGTCTTCCAGACTGGCAGCGGCACGCAGTCGAACATGAACGCCAACGAGGTGATCTCGAATCGGGCGATCGAGATGGCCGGCGGAGCCATGGGCTCGAAGAAGCCCGTCCATCCCAACGACGACGTCAATCGGGGTCAGTCGAGCAACGACACGTTTCCCACCGCGATGCACATCGCCGCGGTCGAGGTCATCCACGACCGGCTCCTGCCCGCGGTGCGGGCCCTGCGCGACGTGTTCGCCGATCTCGAACGGCGTCATGCCGACGTCGTCAAGATCGGCCGCACGCACCTCCAGGATGCGACACCGATCACGCTCGGGCAGGAGATCTCGGCCTGGCGGGCCCAGCTCGACGACCGGATCGCCGGCATCGAGCGGGCCGTGCCCGGGCTCTACCAGCTCGCCATCGGCGGCACGGCCGTGGGCACGGGTCTCAACGCCCATCCGCGGTTCGGTGACACGGCGGCATCGCACATCGCGCGGGAGACGGGCCATCCGTTCGTGTCCGCACCGAACAAGTTCGCGGCGCTCTCGGCGCACGACGCGCTCGTGGAGGTGAGCGCTGCCGAGCGGGGGCTCGCGATGGCGCTCCTCAAGATCGCCAACGACATCCGCTGGCTGGCGAGCGGACCGCGGTGCGGCATCGGCGAGATCACCATTCCCGAGAACGAGCCGGGCAGTTCGATCATGCCCGGCAAGGTGAACCCCACGCAGTGCGAGGCGCTCACGATGGTCTGTGCGCAGGTCTTCGGCAACGACGCCACGGTGGCCTTCGCCGGCAGCCAGGGCAACTTCCAGCTCAACGTCTACAAGCCGGTGATGATCCACAACGTGCTCGAGAGCGCCGACCTCATCGCCGATGGATGCGATTCGATGAGGCTGCACTGCGCGACGGGGATCGCACCCGACCTCGCCCGCATCCGGCAGCATCTCGACGACTCGCTCATGCTCGTGACCGCGCTCAACACCCACATCGGGTACGAGAAGGCTGCGAAGATCGCGAAGCAGGCGCACCATGACGGCACGAGCCTCAAGGAGGCGGCGGTGGCCCTGGGCTTCGTCACGCCCGAGGAGTACGACCGCTGGGTCGTGCCGGTGGAGATGACGCGACCGCTGGCCGGCTGAACGGCCGTCCCGCAACGTGACCGAGAGGAGACCCTGCAATGCAGCGACGGCGCGACGTCCTGAGGCAGTTGGCCACGGGTGCCGCCGTGGCCGTCGCGGGCGGGCGGCGCAGCGCAGGTGCCGAGCCCGGCGGATCGACCGGCGCGGCCGGGCCAGATCGCATCAGGATCGGCCAGATCGGCGTCGGCCACGCCCACGCCTCCAAGCTCGCCGTCTGGCGGCAGTCGCCCGACTATGAGGTGGTCGGGATCGTGGAGCCGGATCCGGCGCTCCGGGCGCGGGCCGAATCGCAGCCGGCGTTCCAGGGCCTCCCCTGGATGACGCAGGAGAAGCTCCTCGGCCAGCCCGGCCTGCAGGCCGTGCTCGTCGAGACGGAGGTGCGGCGGTCGCTCGACGCGGCGGAGGCCTGCGTCGCCGCCGGCAAGCATGTACACGTCGACAAGCCGGCCGGCACGTCGCTCGTGCAGCTGCGCCGCGTGCTCGACACCGCCGCGGAGAAGCGGCTCCTCGTGCAGATGGGCTACATGTATCGCTACAACCCCGGCATCGTGCTCCTTCGCAGGATCGTGGCCGAGGGCTGGCTCGGGGAGATCTTCGAGGCCCATGCGGCCATGAGCAAGGCGATGCCGTCGCCGAGCCGCCGGGATCTCGCGGCCTACCCCGGCGGCACGCTCTTCGAGTTCGGCGGCTACCTCATCGACATGATCTACAAGATCCTCGGGCCGGCCGAGCGGGTGGTCGGGTTCACACAGCACGCGGCGGCGGCCGACGACGGGCTCGCCGACAACGGCCTGGCCGTGCTTGCCTACCCGCGGGCGCTGGCCACGATCCGCTCGAGCGGACTGGAGGTGCAGGGGGAACGGCGGCGGCACATCGTCGTGTGCGGCACCGAGGGCACCTGCCAGGTGCAGCCGCTCGACAACCCCGGCGTCACGCTCACGCTCGCCCGGCCCCGCGGTGACCACCCCGCGGGCACGCACGAAATCCCGCTGCCCCGCTACGTGCGGCACGTCGACGACGCGGCCGACATGGCGCGGGTGATCCGCGGCGAGAAGCCGACCGACTTTCCCCACGAGCACGATTTCGCGGTGCACAAGGCGCTCTTCGAGGCCTGCGGCCTGGCGCTCGATACCTGATCCCGGTCCCACCCGGAGGCCGTGCCATGACCATGCCGACCACCGCCGCACCTTCCTCGGCCATTCGGCCGGCCGGGCCGCCCTGCTCTCCGCCGCGTCGGCCCTCGGCGGAGTATTCACGAAGCCGTATCGCGCCCCCTTCGCCCCGCCCGAACTCGCCGGCTGAACGGCATCCCCCCGAGTCCGTCCGACACCAACCAGGACCCCGGAGCACCTCACGATGATCCCAGCGCACGCGCCTGCCGGCCGCCGGCGGTTTCTGGCCGCCTCGGCGGCCTCGCTGTCGATGATGGCCATCCCGCGTTCCGCCCTTGCGGCCGCCCCCTCTGGCCGCACGCCGCTGCACCTCGGACTGGTGACCTACCAGTGGGGCAAGGCGATGTCGCTGCCCGACCTGCTCGCCGTATGCGAGCGGACCGGCTTCACGGGCGTGGAACTGCGCAGCACCCACGCGCATGGCGTGGAGCCCGGCATGCGTGCCGACGCCCGGACCGAGGCGCGGCGGCGGCTCGCGGACAGCCCGGTGAAGCTCGTGGGCCTCGGCAGCGCCTGCGAGTACCATGCGACCGACCCGGCCGTGGTGCGTCGCAACATCGACGAGACGAAGGCCTTCATCGATCTCTGTGCCGAACTCGGTGGCACCGGGGTCAAGGTGCGGCCGAACGGGCTGCCCAAGGACGTGCCGGTGGAGAAGACGCTCGACCAGATCGGCAGGGCGCTGCGTGACGTCGGCGACCATGCCGCGAAGGCGGGGCAGCAGATTCGTGTCGAGGTGCACGGGGCGGGCACGCAAGAGATCCCCCACATGCGCACGATCATGGAGGTCGCCGATCATCCGCACGTGGTGATCTGCTGGAACTGCAACCCGACCGACCTGGCCGGCGCGGGGTTCGAGGCCAACTTCGATTCCCTCGCGCCGTGGATGGGCACGGTGCACATCCATGACCTGCGTCCGGGCAGGGTCGCCTACCCGTGGGAGCGGCTCTTTCCCAGGCTCACCGCCTGCTCGGCACCAGGATTCACCGGGTGGTGCCTGCTCGAGGACGGCTCCGTCCCGGACGACATTCCGTCCGCGATGGAGGAGAATCGACGGATCTTCGACCGCTTCACGGCGTGAGCAGGGCGGTGCGGCCGCGGACAACGGCCTCGGGGGATACCTCACCATGCAGGGCGTGCCGAGTATGTCGAGCATCACACGACTCCGCCTGACCTTTGCCGCGTTCCTCGCGCTGCCGGCGGCCGGTGCGGCGGCGGCCCCCGCCGTCGTCGAGAGCGATCCGCTCCCGCCGCACGAGCAGCGGGCGGCGTTCCATCTCCCGCCCGGCTTCGAGATCCAGCTCGTGGCCGCGGAGCCGACGATCCAGAAGCCGATGAACATGGCGTTCGACCCGCGGGGGCGGCTCTGGGTCACGCACTCGGTCGAATACCCGTTCGCGGCCGCAGCCGACACCACGCCGCGCGATGCGCTCACCGTGCTCGGCGACTTCGGCCCCGACGGCCTGGCGCGCTCGGCGAC
This sequence comes from Planctomycetaceae bacterium, assembly GCA_046091445.1. Classification (GTDB taxonomy): domain Bacteria; phylum Planctomycetota; class Planctomycetia; order Pirellulales; family UBA1268; genus QWPN01. The sequence continues at coordinate 6,990 of JBJTBO010000063.1, forward strand.
ACGCTTCGCCGACGGCCTCAACATTCCGATCGGCGTCCTGCCCCTGCCATGCCCGGACCCGGCCGGACGTGGCCAGCAGGCGATCGTGTGGTCGATCCCGCACATCTGGAAGCTCACCGACACCGACGGCGACGGCCGGTGCGACCACCGGGAGGTGCTCTACGGGCCCTTCGCCTGTGACGACACGCACGGCAACCAGAACGCCTTCCGGCTCGCCCCCGACGGCTGGGTCTATGCCAACCATGGCTTCCGCAACCACTCGAGCGTGAAGCTCCGTGGCGAGGGGGACGTGGTGCTCGAGCTGCGGTCGGGCAACGGATACCGCTTCCGCCCCGACGGCTCGGCCATCGAGCAGGTGTCGTGGGGCCAGGTGAATCCATTCGGCATGGACATCGACGCGCTCGGCAACCGCTTCAATGCGGACTGCCATTCCCGCCCGTTGACGATGCTCCTCCGCGGCGGCCGCTACCTCACGCCCACCTGGGCACCGCGCAACGGCGATTACGACGACGGCCTCGGCGTCGCACCGGAGACCACGGCCGACGGGCATGGCTCGACGGGCATCTGCGCCGTCGCGATCTGCGACACCGAGCGGATGCCGCCCGCCTGGCAGGGCTCGGTGTTCGTCGGCAACGTCGTCACCAACGTCGTCCATCGCGATCCGATCACATGGCGCGGCTCGTCGCCGTGGGTCGAGAAACCGGAGGCCTTCCTGGCCTGTGACGACTGGTGGTTCCGCCCGGTCGATCTCGCCTTCGGTCCCGACGGCGCCCTCTATGTGGCCGACTTTTACAACTGCATCATCGGTCACTACGAGGTGGATCTCCACCATCCGCGCCGCGACCGCGAGCGCGGGCGGATCTGGCGCGTGGTGTGGACGGGGGCGGGCGCGACGCCGGCCCTGCCCGACCTCGCGCGGCTCGCGACCGACGACCTCGCCGCCCTGCTCGACGCCCCCAGTGAACCGCTCCGCCGGCTCGCCTTCGACCAGCTCGTCGTCCGCGGCCGCGCCGATCCCGGCGTCGCCGCGCACCTGCGATCCGGGGTCGCCGGGGACCATCGCCGCGCCCGGTCCCTCCGGGCGCTCGGCCTCCTCGGCCAGCTCGACGGGGAGACGATCGCAGCCGCGGCGGCCGACGACGCGCGTGTCGTGCGCGTGCACCTCGTGAAGGCGGTGGAGGCCCTCCCGTCGCGGGAGCCGGCCCATGAGAGCCTGCTCCGGACCGGACTTGCCGACCGCGACCCGTTCGTGCGCCGCGCGGCCGCCGAGGCACTCGGCGCGCGCGCCTCTCTCGACGCGCTGCCCGACCTGCTCGCGGCCGTGCGCGCGGCGGCCCCCGACGACGCCCAGCTGGCCCACGCCCTGCGCCGCGCGATCGCCGCGTCGCTCGCATCGGTCGACGCGGAGACCCTCGCCGCCATTCCCGTCGCAGATGACGACCGCGGCAACCTCCTCGACATCGTGGCCGACCTGCCGGGGCCCGCGCTTGCGCGTTTTGCCCTCGGGCTTGCCCGCCAGACCCGTCCTGCCACCACGCTGCACGAGCGGCTGTGCCACAGCGCGGCCCGCCACGGCGACGACGCGCTCGTCGAGGAGGCAGCGACCCTCGCACGGACGACATGCGGAGACGACGTCGACGCGAGCGCCGCGGTGATCCGGGCGCTGCTCGACGGGCGTCGCGAGTCGGGCCGCCCGCCCGTCGACGAGGGGATCGTGGCGGATTGGGCCCACTGGCTGGTCACCGCGGTCTCCTCGCTGCCCGCGACGAACCGGCCATCCGACGCGGTGATGCAGACCGTCGTGACCGCGGCGGGTCGGCTCGCCATGCGGGATGCGGGCGGCTTCGTGCTCGGCGTCGTGGGCGATGCAGCTCGGCCGGTGGAGGTGCGCCGTGAGGCGGCGGCCCCGGCGCTCGCACTCGATCGCGAGCAGGCCGTCGAGGCACTCGTGGAAGAGGTCGCGGACCAGGGAGAACCGCTGGCCGCGCGGGCCGCCTTCGTGCGGCAGCTCGCGGTGCTCGACCTGCCAACGGCCCGCGCGGCGATCGCGCTGGCGCTCTCGACCGCACCGGCCCCCGAGCAGCAGTCACTGGCGCTCGAGTCCCTGGTCGATCGCCCGGCCGCCGAGGCGCTCGTGGGGCTCGTCGAGCGGGGGAGGGTGTCGGCACGCATCCTGCAGGACCCGCAGGTCGCCCGCCGCGTGCGGGACGTGGGCCTCGACGATGCCGACGCCCTGATCGCCAGGCTCACCGCCGGCCTCACCTCGCCCGACGAGCGCGTCCGCGGCCTCATCGAGCGCGTGACGCAGCGGATCGCAGCCGGTGCCGGTTCAGCCGCGGCGGGCGGCACGCTCTTCAAGGAGAAGTGCGGCGCCTGCCACCGTCACGGCGGTGTCGGCGGCCTCATCGCCCCGCAGCTCGAAGGGGTCGCCCAGCGCGGGCCGGCGCGGCTTCTCGAGGACATCCTCGATCCCAACCGCAACGTCGACGAGGCGTTTCGCACGACCGTGGTGACGCTCGTCGATGGCCGCGTCGTCTCCGGCCTGAGGGTGCGGGACGACGGTGCCGAAGTCGTGCTCGTGGATGTCGGCGGTCGCGAGGTGCGGGTGCCGCGCGTCTCGATCGACGAGCTCGCCGTCACGCCCCTCTCGCCGATGCCGGCCAACATGGCCGATCAGGTGCCGGAGGACGCCCTGCCCGACCTCGTCGCCTTCCTGCGGGCCGCAGCCCCGCGGTGATCCCGCCTGGATTCGCGGGAAGGCCCCACGCTGGCGGAGCTGGCCCGCACCGGGCTATCCTCCTCTGGACGGTGGTGCGAGCCGTGCGCCCGCCAGCGACCGTGTGACGCGACCTCGAAGACGCGGCTCAGCGGACACCATGCAGCACCTCCCCGCGCTTCGCGCGACCGTGTTGACGGCCGTCCTCGCCCTCGCGCCGGACCGGGCGGTGCGCGGTCTCGACCTCCCGATGCCTTTCGTGAGGCAGCACTGCGGCGCGTGCCACGACGCCGCGGAGCCGGAGGGGGATTTCGGACTCGATGCGCTCGAGCCCGGTCGTGCCGACGGCCACGCCCACCGCGCGTGGTCGCGCGTCCTCGCGCGGGTGCAGAGCGGAGAGATGCCGCCACCCGACCACGGTGATCGACCCGCCGAGCCCGAGGTCCGGGCGTTCCTCCGCGACCTCGCCGGTGCACTCCACGACGAGGCGCTCGCCAGACGGGGGGAGGGGGGCCGCGTGCGGACACGCCGACTGAACCGGCTCGAGTACGAAAACACCGTGCACGATCTGCTCGCCATCGACGTGCCGCTCCAATCCCTCCTGCCGGAGGACGACCTGCGCGACGGCTTCGCCAACCAGACCGAAGCCCTGAGCATCTCGCCCGTGCACATCCAGCACTACATGGCGGCTGCCGATCGGGCGATCGAGGCGGCGAGTGTGCGCCAAGCCCGACCGGAGACGAAGACGCACCGCTTCGCCTTCGACCACGAGGCGGAGAAACCGTGGTCGGCCTACCTTCACAACAGGCTGCAGTGCAATCTCCACGGCGAGAATCTGCACTTCTTCCTCGACACCCACATCGAGGTGCCGGTGTCCCTCCATCAGTTCGACGCCGTGCTCCGGACCACCCCGGGCACCTATCGCATCCGCATCCCGACCGAGTCCCACGACACCACCGACGGCGGAGACCTCGTATTCAGCGTCTGGGTCGCCGCCGGCGGCAAGCGGCGCGAACTGCTCGGGCACTTCGACGCCCGGCATCGCGAGGAGACCGTCGTCGAACTGACTCGATCCTTCGAGGTGGGCGAGACGATCATCATCGCGCCCTACCGGATGTCGAAGGTGCGGCTCGACGCGGGCTACAGCGTCTACCTGCCCGACAAGGAAGAGAAGATTCCCAAGGGCTGGCATTTCCTCAACAATCCCAACCCGCCGATCGCGACGGTGGGGCCGGCGATCGTCGTGAAGCCCGTGGAGATCACGGGCCCGCTGATCGACTCCTGGCCGCCGCTGGGACACCGCCTGCTCTACGGTGATGCAGCGGAACTGGCTCCGGCAGCCGAGGTCGCCAAAACCGCGCGCGTACCCGGCACCATCCTGCGGCCGGTGCGGGCTCATCGCCCCGTGCCCGACCCAGTGACGGTCCGCCTGCCCGCCGACCAGGCGGAGGCCGCCATCCCTGCCGCACTCACCCGCTTCATCGAACGCGCCTTCCGCAGGCCGGCAGCACCGGAGGAGGTGGAGCGGTATCACGCGGTCGTGCGCGACCGTCTCGCCGGCGGTGAGTGCCTCGAGGTCGCGATGAACGCGGCCCATCGAGCGGTGCTCTGCGCCCCGGAGTTTCTCTTCCTGGTCGAGCGCGCCCCCACGCTCGATGCCCACGAACTCGCTGCACGGCTCTCCTACTTCCTGTGGCGGACGGCCCCCGACGAGGGGCTGCGCGCCCAGGCGGACCGTGGCGCACTGACGCGTGCCGAGATCCTGCGGGCAGAGGCGGAGCGCCTCGTCGCGGCACCGCGCTTCCGGGCGTTCGTCGACGACTTCCTCGCCCACTGGCTCGAGCTGCGGGAGATCGACGCCACCACGCCGGATCGCGATCTCTTCCCGGAATACTTCGAGAGCCTGCACGACGGTCGCCAGGACGTGCTCCTGCACGCCTCGCTCGTCGGCGAAACCAGAGCGTTCTTCGCCGACCTCGTGGAGCGCGACCTCGGCATCACGACGCTCGTGTCCGCCCGCCACGCCTTTCTCAACCAGCGGCTCGCGGAGCACTACGATCTGCCTCCCGTGAAGGGGGCCGCGATCCGCCGCGTGGAACTTCCGGCAGACAGCGTGCGGGGCGGCGTGCTGACCCAGGCCAGCATCTTGAAGGTCACGGCCAACGGGGCGAACACGTCTCCCGTACTGCGGGGCGCCTGGCTGCTCGAACGCATCCTGGGCACGCCCGCTCCGCCGCCGCCACCGGACGCCGGCAGCATCGAGCCGGACACGCGGGGGGCCACCACGATTCGCGAGCAGCTCGCGGCGCACCAGGCGGACAGGACATGCGCCGGGTGCCATCGCAGGATCGATCCGCCGGGGTTCGTTCTGGAGGCGTTCGATCCGATCGGTCGCTCTCGCGAGGTGTATCGGACCACCGAAACGGGCACGAAGCTCGCCGACGTCCGCGTCTTCTTCGGAAGCCACTACGGCCAGCCGCGGTACCTCGAGGGTCCAGCCGTCGACACCCGTGCGAAACTTCCCGGGGGCGAGGAGATCGCGGACATCCGCGCCTACAAGGCCGCCCTCGCCTCGCGGCCCGAGCAGCTCGCCCGCAGCCTCGTGCGGACGCTCGCGACGTTCGCGACCGGCGCCCACGTGGAGGTCGGGGACGAGCTCGTCATCGACTCGATTCTGGAGCGGTCGCGGGCCTCCGGCTTCGGGGTCCGCACCCTGATCCACGAGGTCGTGCAGAGCGATCTCTTCCGTCGAAAGTGATCCTGCATCCCGAACGACTCCACGCACCCCCGGACGTGCCATCATGAAACCGCTCCCCCGCAGGCTCCTGCTGAAGCATGCCGGCATCGCGATCGGCCTGCCCATGCTCGACGGCATGCGACCCTCGGCCCGCGCCGCCTCGGCTGCCGCCCCCCCGCGTCGCATGGTGTGCATCGGGGTGCCGTTCGGCTTCGATCCGACGGCGTTCGTGCCGGTGACCGCAGGCCGGGACTACGAACTGCCCTCGCACCTCGCGCACCTGGCCGCCCATCGTGACCACGTCACCGTCATCAGCGGCCTGAGCCATCCCAACACCGGCGGCGGAGGACACAAGGCCGAGGCCGTGATGCTCACGGGCGCGCCCTACCCCGACTATTCCCACAACCTCAAGAACACGATTTCGGTCGATCAGGCGTTCGCGAGCCGGTTCCGCGGAGAGACCCGCTACGAGAGCTTCACGCTCACCACGCAGGGGCCATCACTTTCGGTCACGTCGAATGGCGTCTCGATTCCGGCCATCAGTCAGCCATCGGCCGTCTTCAAGAAGCTCTTCCTCGTCGCCAACCCCGCGGAGATGGAGGCGGAGTTGCGGCGGATCGACGAGGGACGCAGCATGCTCGACTTCGTGGGCGAGAGCGCCGCGAGCCTGTCCCGCCGCATCGGCAGCGACGACCGACAGCGGGTCGACGAATACCTCGAGTCCGTCCGCGACGTCGAGCGGCAGCTCGCGATGGCGCGGGAGTGGGTGAACCGACCGAAGCCGGAGGCCGTCGGCGGAGAACCGCGGGACGTCGCCGACGCCCAGCAGCAGAAGGCCCGCTTCCAGCTCATGATCGACATGATCCATCTGGCGCTCGTGACCGACTCCACGCGGGCCGTCAGCCTCATGACCTTCGGCATGCATCACGACCTCTCCCACCACGGCAAGGAGCCGAAGAAGCTCGCGGCCTGCCGCGAGGTCGAGGTGGAGCTGATCCAGGCCTTCGGCGGCCTGCTCGACAAGCTCGCCGGGGTGCAGGAGGGGGAGACGTCGCTGCTCGACTCGACCACGGTGCTGATGACGAGCAATCTCCGCGACGGCAACACCCACTGGACCTACAACCTGCCGGTCATCCTCGCCGGTGGCGGATTCCGTCACGGGCAGCACCTCGCCTTCAACCGGCCGTACCTGGAGGAGGTGAAGCAGGAGCTGGCGGCCGCACCGGGAGACAAGGCCGCGCCCGGCAAGCTGATTCCGCTGATGGGCCAGAACCAGCAGCCGCTGTGCAACCTCTTCACCTCGATGCTGCAACGCGGGGGCGTGGCCGTCGATCGATTCAGCTCGGCGACCGGACCACTCGACGGACTCTCGTGAGCCGCGCGCCACCCGCATCACGCGCTGCCGGATCGAGCCCCACCGCCGGTCACGCCGGCCAGTGCTGCGCGATCTTCCGTTTGAGGAATGCCACGCTGCGCCGCAGTTCGTCGATGCCGTCGACACCGTCCTCGATGCTGATCCAGCCGCGAAAGCCGCGCCCGGCGAGGATCGAGAAGATCGCATCGTAGTCGTTGAGACCCTTGCCGATTTCGCCGTGCTTCAGCCGCCGAGCGTAGCCCTCCACGCCCCCTTCCTCGCGACGCAGATCCTCGAGCGTGCCCTCCACGAGTGAGCGGTCGCTGGCGTGCATGGTCACGACACGGTGTGCCACGCGCCGCAGGAGTTCGAGCGGGTCGTCACCGGCGAGAAACGCGTTGCTCGGATCGTAGTTGACGCCGAAGTGGGGATCGTCGATCGCCGCCACGAGCGCGCAGAAGACCTCGAGCTTCTGGGCGAACTCCGGATACTGCCAGAAGTCGTCCTTGTAATGGTTCTCGAGAATCAGCGTGACACCCTTCGCGGCGGCGTGTGGCAGGCAGGCCCGGATCGACTCGGCCGCCAGCCGCACCCCCTCGTCGACCGACAGCTCCGGCCGTCGTTGCCCCGACAGGACGCGGCAATAGGAGCCCCCGAGCGTCGCCGTCATGTCGATCCAGCGGATCTGCTTGGCGATCTCGGCGGCGCGGAACGCGGGGTCCGGGTGGGTGAAATCGGGAGAGCAGCACATCATCGGGATCGTCATCCCGTGGGCCTCGACGGCGGCGCGAAACCGCGGCCAGGCCGCCTCGTCGGCCATCTCGAGAAAGCCCGCATACCACTCCACGCCCTCGACGCCGAGCGTGGCGGCCAGGTCGATCCACTCGGCGACACGCATCGAGCCGTCGCGGCAGAGCGCCCGCATGTAGGCCTTCGGGAAGGCGGCGAGCCGGGGCCGCGCCGCGGACGCGGTCGCGCTCATGCGGGCTTCCCTCCCGGCACACGGTCGATCGTCTTGGCCGGATTGCGGCCGATGAAGGGATGCTGCTCGAGGTCGACCACCTGCCCGCTCATCGGCCCGCACTCGTCGGCGAGCCAGTAGACGGCCGCCGCCGCGATCTCCGCCGGATCGATGAGCCGGCCGGACGGACAGAACTCCCGCGGCAGATGACGATGCCAGTCCTCGGCGAGGCCGTGCGACCGCTTGCGCAGGATCTCGTTTTCCGTGAGCACCCAGCCGGGATTGATCTGGTTCACCCGCACGCCGTCCTCGCGGAAGAGTACGTCGCCCAGGTTTCGCGTGAGCGTCATGAGCGCGCCCTTCGACATCGAGTAGGGCAGCAGGATCGACTCACCGCAGTAGGCGTTGACGCTCCCGATGTTGAGCACGCTCCCGTGCGACGACCGCAGGTGCGGCAACGCCGCCTGGATGAGCCGCAGCGGCGCGAGCGCGTTGACGGCGAACATGCGCTCGAACAGCGGCACATCGGTGGTGTGGATGTCGCCGGTGCCCACGCAGGCAGCGTTGTTGACCACCCCGTCGAGCCGGCCGAAGGTGCCGACGGCCAGCCCGACCAGTCGCTCGGGACAGCCTGCCACGGTGAGATCTTCGATGTGGCCGACGGCAGCCGGGCGGCCCGCCGGGCCCGCGGTGCAGAGGACCGCCACGACCTGCGGCACGCGGTCGGTCTCGAGGCCGTGGACGACGACGCGGGCGCCCTCCGCCACGCACCGCGCGGCGATCGCCCGGCCGATGCCCGTGGCGCTGCCCGTCACGATCACCACCTTGTCACGCAGGCGCATGCGGCAAGTCTCCCTCGTTCGTGTCGTTTCCATCCTCCGCCCCGTGGGCGTGAATCGCCCGGCAGATGAGCCGCAACGAGCCCTCGAGATCACCGTCGGCCGTGCGGAAGGCGTCGGCGTCGACCGTCAGCGGGGCACCGAGCACGACCAGGGGCGCCCCGTAGGCGGGGCAGCGGATCGCCTGCTCGAGCGTGAGGCCACCCACGGCCTGCACCGGCACCCGCACCGCCGCCACCACCTCCCGCAGCTGGTCGAGCGGGCTGGGCATCCGCCGCCCGGCCGCGGCGATCCCGCGGCGCTCGTCGTAGCCGATGTGGTGGATCACGTAGTCGCAGCCGAGGTCCTCGATGAGCCGCGCGCCGGCCACCATGTCGGGGCAGCCGAGGTTGTCGCCCATCACGCGGCAGCCGAAGTCACGCCCCGCCTTCACGACGCACCGGATCGTCTCCTCGTGCGCCCGCGCCATCACGACCACGTGCGTGGCCCCGGCCCTGGCCATCATCTCGGCCTCGAGGTAGCCGCCGTCCATCGTCTTGAGGTCCGCCACGATCGGGACGTCCGGAAAGGCTGCGCGGAGCCGGCGCACGCCGTGGAGCCCCTCGGCGAGGATCAGCGGCGTGCCCGCCTCGAGCCAGTCGACCCCGGCACGCAGGGCGAGGGCCGCTGTTTCCAGCGCCTCGTCGATGTCCACGAGGTCGAGCGATATCTGCACGATCGGCCGCATCGAGTGCTTCCCAAACCAAAAACGTGAGTCGATGGCACCAGAGCGTACACTTTCGCAAGGATGGAGCGAACGTCGTGGTTTGTCTGTCGCAGAAAGGCTTTTGCCATGGTCCGGCGCAGCTGGTTCCGCTCGATTTTTCCGGTCCGTACGCGTGCCGTCCGTCGCACCAGCCGGGCTCGGAGGCGGTTTGATCTCGAGCAGCTGGAGCAGCGGCAGGTGATGGCGGCAGAAAACGTCATTTTCCCCACGGGATATGAGTCGCTGCAGGCAGACCTGCGGCCGATGGACGTGATCACGAGCCGCAACGGCGTGCTCGAGGCCAGCGTCAAGATGGTGACGGCGGGCTTCGCGTCGGATCCGATTCTCTACGGCGGACAGGAGGTCTACAGCAGCGGTCCGGATGAGGACCGCGACTTCAACTCCTACGCCATGGCGTACCAGTTCGACGCCTACGGCGTGTCGTATGCGGCCGGCTTTCCGGGCACGATGCTGCAGATCAACACCGGCGACACGCTCAAGCTCCACCTGACGAACGATCTCGCCGGCGACGGTGATTCATCCGATCCGATCTTTACGACGAATTTCCACTACCACGGTTCGCATGCGCCCGACCTGAGCCAGGGGGACAATGTCTACGTCGCGCTCGAGCCAGGCGACAGCATGAACGTCGAGATCCCGATCTCGACCTATCAAAACAGTGTGGGTGTCAACTGGTATCACCCGCACCAGCACGAGGCGACGAGGCTCCAGGTCGAGGGCGGTCTGGCCGGCATGATCATGGTCGGTGATCCGCTCGACCCGTGGCCGCAGTACAAGGGATCGCTCACGCAGGTGAACATGACGCTCTCGGAGGTCAACATCGCCCCCGATGGCCAGTACAAGATGATGACCGGCGCGGACAGCAGCACCTTCTATGGCGCGGGGTACACCGCGGGCTGGCAGAAGCGGGTCAACGGCCAGGTGAATCCGATCATGCGTGTCCGCCCCGGCGAGACACAGATCTGGAACATGGGGCAGTTCGGCGCCCGCGGCGCTACGAACTTCGTCATCGCCGACGACAACCTGCAGAACCCCTGGACGGCCACGATTCTTTCCCGGGACGGGGCCAGCGTATTCGTAAACCCGTACACCGTCGAGCTCGCCGCCAACGCCTCGCGCATGCAAGACGTCGCCGCGCTGACCGTGCTCAGCCCGGGCAATCGAATCTCGATGGCGGTGACGGCCCCCACGACGCCCGGCACCTACTACGTGATGGATGGATGGGGCGGCGAGGAGTCGCCGAACAACGCGAGCGGCACCAGCTATTACTACGTGCTGGCCACGATCGTCGTCGAAGGGGATCCCGTCACGGCCGAGAGACCGGTGTTCGCCCCCCAGCCGGCAGATCCGCTCTGGCTCGAGACGCCGGACTTCCAGCGGACGTTCTCGCTGGAGCAGTTACCCACCGTCGATGGTGTCGACCCCACCACGGGCCAGCCGATCATCAACATCGACAACTTCTACATCAACGGCAAAAAGTTCGGCGAGGGCGTCATGCCCCAGCTCGAGATCGGCACGGTCGAGGAATGGACGATCCTCAATGCCGGACCGTTGAACCATCCGTTCCACATCCACCAGGGCCTCTTCATCGTCACCAAGATCAACGGCTTCCCGATCGAGCCCGACAAGCGGCTCCCGAATGCCAACGCCGCCAACTACGTCTCGCCGCTCGACGTGATCATGGTGCCGGCGTTCGGCAGCGTGACCATTCGATTCCGGGTGTTCGACTTCCCCGGCAAGCACGTCTTCCACTGCCACATCCTCGAGCACGAGGACGAGGGGATGATGTCGCCGGTCTTCCAGTTCGGGGCCACCGAGGGCCTGCGGGTGCCGCTCGGAACGGAGTCGCCGTCGACGCTCGTCCTCAACGGCAAGGGCGATACGGTGGGCACCGTCCGGGCGTTCCCTGGCTATCGGGGGCCCGTGGTGACCGCCTCCGGCATCGGCACCTCCACCGACAGCAGGCCGATGCCCCCGCTCACCGCGACGGCCGCCGAGATCAACGCGTTCTTCAGGACCGACGTCACCAAGGAGACGATGGCCTTCGGTACCGGCACAAGGACTTCGCTCGTGAAGGTCTATGAGAACGGCTCGCTCACACCCACGGCGGCGTTCCGCGCCTTCGCAGGCAAGGCGGGCGTCGGAGGTGTGAGCCTCGCGGTGGGCGCGCTTGGCCAGTTGGGTACCGTGAACATCGTCGTCGGGTCGCGGACGGCTGGTCCTGCCAACGTCCGTCTCTTCGACACGAGGGGCACACTCCTCCGCGAATTCAAGGGCGTGCTGCCCGGCAGGTTCCCCAACGGCGTGAACGTCGCCGTGGGAGACGTGGACGCCGACAACTACGACGACATCATCGTCTCCGCGGGGGCCGGCCGGGAGGCCATCATCACCGCGCTGAGTGGCCGTGACATCGTCAACGGCGTTCCCAATCCCGAGAGGTGCTTCACGTTCGTCGCTCCAGGCGGAAGCCGTGATGGCGTCAAGGTGGCCGTCGGCTATCTGGCCCCCTCGACGGTGCCCAGCTACAAGCCGAACCTGATCACGACACCGGAGACCGGCAGGAACGTCGGCTTGGTGAGTGTCTGGAACATCGCGGATATCTGCCAGTGCTTCGGCCACGGTGGCCACGCCATGTCGGGCATGGCCGCGATGCATGAGCACCCTGCAGAGGATGCCCCCCCCAGGCCCTTGGCGACATTTCGTCCCTTCGGGGCCCGTCGCGGTGCGGTGAATCTCGCCGCCACCTACCAGCGCCAGTTGGGCGGGCAGGCCCAGGCCGTGGTGGCGGCCTGGCAGACGCCGCGCGAGGTGGCCTTCACCGCGATCGGTCTCGACAACCAGCCGCAGACTGTCAGACGCAGATTCTGACCTCGTGTT
>JBJTBO010000064.1:0-4671 GCA_046091445.1 Planctomycetaceae bacterium
CAGCTGGGGGAGCACGACGAAGGCGGGCAGGTCGCTGCGACGACCGAGCAGGTGGTCGGCCACGCTGCCGGCATGCGGCGTGTGGATGCCGCCCGTGAACCGTCGGCCGGTCTGCATCATCTGCCAGCCCGCATCGTGCACGGCCGCGCCGTCGTGCCGGCATGAGCGCACCAGCGAAAAGCGGTCGGCCACCGTCGCATGCCGCGGCAGAAGCTCGGAGATCTCGAAGGCGTCGGACTTCGTGCGGATCGGCTTGAAGGGCCCGCGGATCTCGGCCGGCGCCTCCGGCTTCATGTCCCAGAGGTCGACGTGGCTCGGGCCGCCGAGATTGAAGATGAGGATGCACGACCGCTTCTCGTGCCCCGGCCGCACCTTGCCCTCGGCGGACGCCCGTGCGTACTGCGGCAGAGAAAGCCCGACCGCACCCAGGGCGCCGACCTGCAGGAAATCCCGCCGTGTGCGACCGCGGCCGCAGAGCACCGCCCGATCCCGCGGGGCGGCGACGTGGAATTCGAGCATGATGCGGCTCCCGAGGGGCAGTACGCGGGGCGGCGAGGGTGAGGCACCGCCGTCCCGGACGGTTTTCCCTTTATTCTAGCCTCCTCCAGGCCCTGTCCTCCACAGGGAAGGCCGCACCGGGAGGAACCTCTCGTGGATTCACGCGTGGATGCCCGTCATGCGGCGGTGGCGGCCATCGCCCCGCTCCTCACCTCGCTGATCGCCGCCCTCGTGACCATGCCTTCCTCGCACGGGCAGATCGTGACCGCCCACCGCGGCGCGTCGTACGACGCCCCGGAGAACACGCTCGCGGCCTTCCGCCTGGCATGGGAGCAGGGCGCGGACGCGATCGAGGGCGACTTCCGCCTCACCGCCGACGGCGCCGTCGTCTGCATGCACGACGCGGACACGCACCGCACCTGCGGGGCCAGCCATGTCGTCGCCGCCACGCCGCTCGCGACGCTCCGCGCACTCGACGCCGGCACGTGGAAGTCTCCCGACTTCGCTGCCGAGCGCTGTCCGACGTTCGCCGAGGTGCTCGCGACGGTGCCGCCGGGCCGGCGGTTCTTCGTCGAGCTCAAAACGGGTCCGGAGATCGTGCCGGTGCTGCGGCGCGAGATCGAATCGGCGGGTGCCCTGCGCGCGTCACTCGTCGTCATCGCCTTTGACGAGCGAACCGTGGCCGCCTGCAAGCGGGAGCTGCCCGCCATCCCGGTGCACTGGCTGACCGGCTTCAAGGAGGACCCGAAGGGCTCGGGCCGGTGGACGCCGACCGCAGCCGAGGTGGCGGCGACCGTGCGGCGATCGGGTGCCGACGGCGTCGGTCTGCGTGGCGAGCGGCGGGTCGTCGATCGGGCGTTCGTCGCGGCGCTCGCGGCCGACGGCGTGCGGGAGTTTCACGTGTGGACGGTCGACGAACCGGACGACGCCCGCTTCTTCGCCGAGGCCGGCGCGATGGGGATCACCACGAATCGGCCCGCCCTCATCCGCGCGGCGCTGGGCCGCTGAACGCGATCCGTCGGCGTGTCCGATCTCCTTGTGGCTCGGGTCCGCCCTCTCCCTGTGGCGCACGCCTCCAGGCGTGCGAATGCGGTCTCATTCCACCCGGCGCTGCCCGCGCCCCGTCGCCGGACGTGCGCTGTGGCCCACCAGGCCTTCGCTCAGTCGATGCCTCGATCGCTCCGGCATCCTGCCTGCGCGCGTCGGCATGCGCCGGCTCGTGGGGCGCAGGCAGCCCCTATCCCTGAGTTCTGCTGGATGGCCCGGCAGTGATCACTCATAGATGGGGAAGAACGTGTTGAAGGCGGCCTCGCAGAAGACGCCGGGGTCGTTGAAGCGCCGGCCGCGGTCGAGGGCCGTGATCGCGGCCATCTGCTCGGCGGACAGCGTGAAGTCGAAGAGGGCGATGTTCTCGCGGAGACGCTCCGGCCGCGACGTCTTCGGGATCACGCCGGTGCCCCGCTGCACACCCCAGCGCAGGAGCACCTGCGCCGGCGTGCGGCCGACGGCCCGCGCGGTCGCGACGACGCCGGGATCACCGAGCACGCTGTCGGACTCGGCCGCCATGCCGAGCGGCACGTAGGAGGGCGAGCCCAGCGGCGAGAACGCCGTCACCGCGATCCCCTCGTCATGGCAGAAGCGCAGGAGCTTCTCCTGCGCGAGCGAGGGATGGAGCTCCACCTGGAGCACCGCGGGCCGCACGCCGGCATACGCGAGCAGGTCGCGGAGCAGGGACACGCCGTAGTTGCACACGCCGATGTGTGCGACGAGGCCGGCACGCACGAGCTCCTCCATCGCGCCCCACGTGTCGGCCAGCGGCACACGGGCCGGCTGCATCCGCGGGCGGGCCGCGTCGGGGTCGTGGAACCATCCGGGTGGATAACGGTGCTCGGGCGCGACGTACGCCAGCGCGATCGGGAAGTGCACCAGGTAGAGGTCGAGGTGGTCGAGGCCGAGGTCGCGCAGCGTGCGTTCGCACGCGGGCCGCACGTGGCGTGGTTCGTGGAACGTGTTCCAGAGTTTCGAGGTCACCCAGAGCTCGTCCCGGCGACAGAGGCCGGTCGTGAGCGCACGACGGATGCCGTCGCCGACCTCGGCCTCGTTGCCGTAATCGCACGCGCTGTCGAGGTGGCGGTAGCCGACGCGCACCGCCTCCACGACGAGCCCGGCCACGTCGGGCTTCTCGATCTTCCAGAGGCCGAGTCCGACCGGCGGAGGGGCGGGGGATGCGGCCACGGGTCGGGCTGTCGTCTGCATCGGTGGGGCTTTTGTTTCGGGGTGTTTCGTCACGGCCATGCGGCCGCTGGAGAATCGATCAGTCGGGGAGCTCCCGGCCCTGAGTCTCGGGGAGGAAGGCGAGGAACAGAAGGCCCGCGAGGAAGAACCCGCCGAGGCAGGTGACGGCCAGCCGCAGGTCGAGGGTCGCCTTCATCCAGGCGGAGAGCCAGATGAGCACCGGGGCCGCCAGCATGCGGCCGGTGTTGAAGCAGAACCCGGAGCCCGTGGCCCTCAGGTGCGTGGGGAAGAGGGTCGGAAAGTACGCCGCGTATCCCGCGTGGATGCCCTGTGCGAAGAATCCGAACAGCGGCAGGAGCACGAGCAGGAGTGGATAGCCGCCCCACGCCGACGGCACCCAGCAGACGAGCGGCGTCATGATCGCCGCGGCGACGTGCATGAGCGCGAACGTGCCGCGACTGCCCAGCCGCGCGGCGAGCGGCCCAAAGGCGAGCATGCCGCAGCCTGCTCCCGCGGTCTGGACGAACCCGAAGGCGATCTTCGATTTCGCGGCCCACGCCGGGTCGCCCGCGCGCCGGAGCAGGTCGGCGGCGATGTCCTGCCCCGCCACGACGACGCCCCAGAACGTGGCGAGCCCCACCATCGCCAGGAGCGCGCCCCACACCGCCCGCGGCCGCCAGACCGGGTCGCCGAGCAGCTCCCTGAAGCTTCCGAGCCGGTCCGCTCGCTCCGCACGCGCCTGCTTCCAGGCATCGGGCTCCCGGATGGAGAGCCGCACCCAGAGCACGAGAATCGCCGGCAGCACGCCGAGGAGGTAGGCCGAGCGCCCCTGCGTCCCGACGTCGCGTCCGGCCGCGGCGGCCAGCCACAGGCCGCCCACGCTCGTGGCGTGAAAGCGGCCGCCGGCCCGCTCGCGTGCCTCGCGGGGAAACACCTCCGAGACGAGCGCGGCGCCCACCGCCCACTCGCCGCCGACCCCCATCGCCACCAGGAACCGCAGCGTTCCCACGTGCCACGTCTCGGTGGCGAAGGCCGTCAGTCCGGAGAAGACGGAGTAGAAGAGGATCGTCAGGGCCATCACCGGGTTGCGGCCCCAGCGGTCGGCCAGCGACGAGAAGATCCAGCCTCCGAGCGTGCCGCCGATGAGGAAGATGCCGAGGAATCGTTCCCCCCAGACCCTCACGAGCGGATCGTCTCCGGCGACGCCGAGCAGGTCGGGCAGCATGTCGCCGCGCGTGATGTTGTAGAGCTGCCCCTCGAAGGCGTCGAAGACCCAGCCCAGCGATGCGACGGTGAGCACGAGCCACTGATAGCGGGTGACGCCGGCGTACCACGGCCGGTCGGCGGACTCGGCGCGTGCTGCGGGTCTCATCGCGGAGCCTCGGGACGCGAACGGGTGGGGGCGCGGATCGTGGCATCCAGTCGGCCCGCGATCGGCACCGCGCGGCCCGTGCGAATCGACTCCTCCGCGAGCAGGCAGAGTCCGGCCGACCACAGTCCGTCCCGGGCGCTCGCGACGGGCGGTGCCCCGTCGCGGACGCAGCGCACGCATGCGGCGATCTCCTCGCGGAGCTCGAACACCTCGCCGCTGGTCCTCGCGAGCGGCGGCTCGGCGAGCGACTCGCCGTCGACCACCTGGAGAAAGAAGGTGGGCTCCGTGGTGCGGTCGAGCGCGCCGCTCCCGCCGGCCCACACGGCGCCGCGCGTGCCGGTGACCTTCACGGTCTGGTGATGCTCGAACGCCGCGAGCGTCTGCGAGACGACGGCGTAGGCGCCGTCGGGCCAGCGGACCATCGCGCTGAAGTTATCGAAGAGCTCCGGGCGGGCCGGATCGCGCGAGTTGGCAGAGGCGACGAGCTCGACCGGGTCGCCGGCGTCGGCAGCTGGGTGCTCGAGGAGCCGATCCATTTCTTCGATCTGGCCCGGTGGTACCTCGCC
>JBJTBO010000065.1:0-17243 GCA_046091445.1 Planctomycetaceae bacterium
CGGGGGGCACGATGCGGTCCCGTGATGCGCGAACGACGGCCTGCAAGCGTACGCCCCGCGGACCGTCATGGCGAGCGGAGGGGAGGGTCTGCACCACGGTGCGCGCGACGGCGCGACCGCTACACTCCGCACATGTCCACCCTCGACGACGTGCTCGCGCCCGGCGGTCGCCTCGCTGCCCGGCTCCCGGGGTGGGAGTCGCGTCCTCAGCAGCTCGACATGGCCCGCACGGTGGCCGAGGCGATCGCCTCCCGCACGAATGCCGTCATCGAGGCGGGCACCGGCGTCGGAAAGAGCCTCGCCTACCTCGTGCCCGCCGTGCTTGCGGCCACGGCCGATCAGGAGGAAGACGCCGCGGTCGCACTCGCCGACGAGACTGCCGACGAGGCGCTGCCGCGGTCGGCCCCGGGAGGGGGACGGAGGCCACGGCGGGTGGTGATCGCCACGCACACCATCGCGCTCCAGGAACAGCTCGTCACGAAGGACATCCCGCTGGTGGCGTCGGTCATGCCCCGCGAGTTCTCCGCGGTGCTCGTGAAGGGGCGGAGCAACTACCTCAGCCGCCGCCGACTCGCCGTGGCGCTCGAGCGATCGGGCAGCCTCTTTCCCGACGCGGGCGAACGGGGCGAGCTGATCGCCCTCGGCTCGTGGGCCCGCGAGACGACCGACGGGTCGCTCGCCGACCTGCCCGACGCACCCCACGACGCGGTCTGGGACGAGGTGGCGAGCGACGCCGGCAACTGCATGGGCCGTGCCTGCCCGAACCACGCCGAGTGCTTCTACTACGCCGCCCGGCGTCGCATGGCCCGCGCGCAGCTGCTCGTCGTCAACCACGCGCTCTACTTCTCGCATCTCGCGCTGGTGCGTGCCGGAGCCAGCCTGCTTCCCGATCACGACGTCGTCGTCTTCGACGAGGCCCACATGGTCGAGACGGTCGCGGGTGACCACCTGGGCCTGGGCGTGTCGAGCGGCGGGATCGAGCGCGTGCTCTCGAAGCTTTCCAGCGAGCGGACCGGCCGCGGGCTGCTCGCACACTACGGCCTCGACGACCTCGAGGCCGACGTGCGTCGCTGCCGTCGTGCGGCCGAAGACTTCTTCGCGGCCGTGACGGCGGCGGTGTCGGCCCGCGGTGAGCCGCCGTGGCGCGTGACCGCCCCGGGCCTCGTGTCCGACTCGCTCGGCGCACCCCTCGGGGCGCTCGCGCGGAGGCTGCGGGTCGCGGGCGACGGCATCTCCTCCGAGACCGAACGACACGATTTCCACGCGCTGGCCGACCGGCTGGCGACGCACGCCGCCGCGCTCGACGCGTGGCTGACGCAGCGTGACCCCGGGAGCGTCTGGTGGGTCGAGTCGCAGCGTTCGCGGCGGGGTCGGGAGCGGGTCACGCTCTCGAGCGCGCCGATCGACGTGGGGGCGACGCTGCGCCGCGAGCTCTTCGAGCGGGTGGGCACCGTCGTGCTGACGAGCGCCACGCTCTCGGTCGCCTCGCCGGCCCACCCGAGCGCTGCGGACGGGGCCGAGGACGGCCGCGGCGGCTTCGGCTACGTCCAGCGACGCCTCGGCATCGACGCGGCCCTGACGCGGCGCCTGGGCAGTCCCTTCGACTACGCGCGGCAGGCGAGGCTCGTGCTCGTCGATCGTCTGCCCGACCCCTCGGAGCGCGAGGCCTACGACGACGCCGTGGCGGCGATGATCCGTCGTTACGCCTCGCGCAGCGAGGGGCGGGCGCTCGTGCTCTTCACCAGCCATGCGTCGTTGCGCAAGGCGACCGACGCGCTCGCCGGCTGGTGCGTGCGCCGCAACTTCCGGCTGGTGAGCCAGGCCGACGGGCTGCCGCGCTCGCGGATGCTCGAGGCGTTCCGTGCCGGTCCCGCGAGCATCCTCCTCGGCACCGACGGCTTCTGGCAGGGGATCGATCTTCCCGGCGAACAGCTCGTGACGGTGATCATCACGCGTCTGCCCTTCGCCGTGCCCGACAGACCGCTCGTCGCGGCGCGGATCGACGCGATCCGCAGTGGCGGCGGCAATGCGTTCGCCGAGTACCAGCTGCCGGAGGCGGTGCTCAAGCTCAAGCAGGGCTTCGGGCGGCTCGTGCGCACAAGCAGCGACACCGGCACGGTCGTCGTGCTCGACCCGCGGATGCTGACCAAGCCGTACGGCCGCGTCTTCCTCGCGAGCCTCCCCCCGGCGACCGTCGAGGTCGAGCCCTTCGCCGACGACTGACCCCGGCCAGGGGAGCCACCGGGCCGCCCGCGGCCCGGCCATTCGGCTGGCGTGGGAGCAGCGCCAGCCCCTACACTCCCGGTCGATCGTGTCAGGGGGGTGGGTCAGCCGCACCCGCGGCCGACGCAGTCAATTGTTCCCGGCCCGCCCGACGGTTCGGCGTATTCCAGCGCATCATTCTCGGTCAGGGAGTGTTTCATGTCCGCTATCCATCGCGGCGCCTCGTCGCGGGGTTTCACCCTCGTCGAACTGCTCGTCGTGATCGCGATCATCGCGGTCCTGATCGGTCTCCTGCTGCCGGCGGTGCAGAGCGCCCGTGAGGCCGCGCGGCGGTCGGCATGCTCCAGCAACTCGAAGCAGCTCGGCCTCGCCCTGATGAACTATCACGATGCCAACAAGAAGTTTCCGCCGGCGGGATTCCTGGAGCGGGCCTCGAACACTACGAGCGTGCCGGCGGGCTCCGACAGCAAGCGACACTGGTCATGGCTGACGCTCGTGCTGCCGTTCATGGAGCAGGCCGGACTCTACGATGCCATCGATCAGGCGCAGCCGATCTACGGCGGCGCGCCGCAGGCGATCGTGGGGACGACGGTCAGTGCGGTCCGCTGCCCAAGCGCGATTCCGGCGACGCTCGCCGGGACACGCAACTTCTCCTATACGAACTACGCGGCCTCGGAGGGCTACCACTGGTGGACCACGGCGGGGCTCAACACGGGCCATGACCCGAAGTTCACGGCCGGCGGCGACTTCAGCGGCTTGTTCACACAGACCTTCGCCCGGTCGGTCCGCGATGTTCAGGACGGCACGTCCAAGACGATCGCACTGGCCGAGGTCTCGACGCTCGGGCAGAAGAACGGCCCCATCCGCACGTCCGGATCCGGTGTGTTTCGCGCCGACACGAACGCGGAGCGGGTGTTCCGCGCCGCGTTCGTCTTCACGGGCGTCAACGGCACGTGCTGTGAGTCTGGGCTCTACAACAATCCGGCCGGAGCCCTCCGGTCCGCCGCCTCATGGTTTCCGGGAGGCGCGCCCCACCCGTTCTCCCCCACGTTCATCTCGGCCTACGGGCCCAACTCGAACTGGCCGGGACCCGACAGCCACCATACCGGCCTCATCAACAGTGTGATGGCCGACGGTGCCGTGCGGGCGATCGCGCAGAGCATCGACTGGGGCGTGTGGGCGCAGGTCAACGGCATCTCCGACGGCTATGTGTTCGACATGCCGTGATGCCGGCGGGTGGAACGTTGCATCGAGACCTCGAGGAGCATGTCGTGACGCGTCGTATTGGGCTGTGGCTGAGGGTGTTCACGGGGGTGGCTGTGCTGGCAGCCGCGGGCTGCGCGCAGCAGAAGCCCGCCCCGGCCGTCGACGAGACCGATCCGGGTGTGGCGGCCGCCGCGCTGGAGGAGGACAGCAAGCGCACCGGTGTGAAGTGAACCGCTCAGGCTCGTGTGAGGCGGCTCCGAGGAGGGCCTCGGCGTCGCCGGACGCGGTCGGGCCCGTGCGTCGCGCGTAGCTCACCGCCGCACGAGTTCCAACTCCGCCCACGTGGTCGGATCGCCATCCCACGGAAACTCTGGGGGCGCGAAGCAGGGCACCCGGCCGAGTCGCCGGTCGATGACTGCGGCAAAGAAGCCGAGCCGCGGCACCTCGGTCGGATCCCAGCCGGGCAGCGCGGCTGCCGTGACGAACGTGTCGATGCTCCAGCCATCGGCACCGCACCGCGCCTCGAGGCGGATCGCGTCGCCCTGCAGGTCGGCCGGTGCCTCGCTTGCGCGCGCGATCGGCGGCGACACGGCGGCGGGACGGTCGGCGCGGATGCCACCACCTGTGGGCAACAGCGCGAGGCGACGGCAGTAGCGCCCCGCACGGTGACTCTCCCCGGTGGGACGCGTGGCGATCCACACGTGCAGCCCATCGCTGTCTTCGGGCTTGGTGGGCTGGCACCAGCGGGCCGCACCGATGCCTCGGGCGACCGCGCGGATCCCGAGGCCCTCGTCGTTCCACGCCAGCGAGAGTTCGACGACGTCGGGCACGCCCGTCAATGCGGCGACCGACGGAAGCCGACAGCCCTCGTCGATGCCCCATGTGGCCGGTGGCCAGAGCACGTCCCGCCGCGGACAGCGCAGCCGGAGACGGAAGAGCGCGGCCGGATTGACGAGTGGTGGCATGAGGGGCGCGGAAACCGAAGACAGGGGAGCAGGAAGTCGGGAACAGGGGGACAGGGCGACAACGAGCAGGGAAGAGGGAAACAGAGCGGTCGGTGTGAGGATCGCGAGCGCGTCGGCGCGTGAACTCAGGCCGACCCGCGGCCGGAGCCGTACCGAACACCGGGGCTCCCGGTTCGTGTCGGCGTGCGCCCGTTTGTATAACAGGTGCCACCGGCGGTCCGGATGCCACCGATATGGAATGTGTGGAGGGGATGATCATGCCGCTGCGAACGCCTCGACTGCTGTGCACGTTCACGCTCGTGGCCGTGCTTTTCGGGCCCGTGCCCGGGGACCGGTGTGGGGCCGCCGAGCCGGCCGCGCCGCTCCAGGTCGCAGAGGGGCTCGCGATCGAGCCCTTTGCCGTCGAGCCCCTGCTCGCCAATCCCGCCGACATCGACGTCGACGCGCGTGGCCGCGTGTGGGTGTGCGAGGTGCTCAACTACCGGGGCAAGAAGGAGACCCGTCCGGAGGGCGACCGCATTCTCGTGCTGGAGGATGCCGACGGCGACGGCCGTGCCGACCGTCAGACCGTATTCCATCAGGGGCGCGATGTCGACAGCGCGCTGGGCATCTGCGTGGTGGGCGAGGGGCGTGGTCGGAAGGTGATCGTGTCGTGCGCGCCGGACGTGTTCGTCTTCCACGACGACGACGGCGACCTCAAGGCCGACCGCCGCGAGACGCTCTTCACGAAGACGGGCCAGCCCCAGCACGATCACTCGGTCCATGCCTTCGTCGTCGGGCCGGACGGCCGGTGGTATTTCAACTTCGGCAACACCGGCCACGCCGTGCATGACCGCGACGGTGCGGCGATCACCGACCGGCTCGGCAACGTGGTCAACGACGGCGGCAAGCCCTATCGCCAGGGGATGGTCTTCCGCTGCCTGCCCGACGGCAGCGACTTCGAGGTGCTGGGCCACAACTTCCGCAACAACTACGAGGTGGCCGTCGACGCCTTCGGCACGCTGTGGCAGAGCGACAACGACGACGACGGCAACCGCGGCGTGCGCATCAACTTCGTGATGGAGCACGGCAACTACGGCTACGTCGACGAACGCACCGGTGCGGGCTGGCGGTCGCCGCGGACCAACCTCGAGCCGGAGGTGCCGCTGCAGCACTGGCACCAGAACGATCCGGGTGTCGTCCCGAACCTGCTGCTCACGGGCGGCGGCTCCCCGACCGGCATCTGTGTCTACGAGGGCACGCTCCTGCCGGAGCGGTTTCACGGCGCGCTCGTGCATTGCGACGCGGGGCCGAACGTGGTGCGCGCCTACGCGGTCCGTCCCGAGGGTGCGGGATACGCGGCCGGGAGCGAGACGGTCGTCGACGGCGCCACCGACAGGTGGTTCCGGCCGAGCGACGTGTGCGTCGCCCCCGACGGGTCGCTCATCGTGGCCGACTGGTACGACCCGGGCGTCGGTGGACACGGCATGGGCGACGTCGAGAAGGGACGGGTCTATCGCCTCGCCCCGCCGGGTGCGCGGTGGCAGGTGCCCGCGATCGATCTCGACACCATTCCGGGTGCGGTTGCGGCACTGGCGAGCCCGAATCACCATGCGCGGGCGACGGCGCTCGAGCGGCTCGGTCGTGAGCCCGATGCGGCGCACACGGCGCTGACGGCCGCCTTCGCCTCGGCCCGGGAGCCCCGGCTGCGGGCACGGCTGGCATGGGCGGCCGGAATGCTGCCGGGCCGCGTCGCGCCGTGGATCGAGCGGCTCGCTGCCGACACCGATGCCGACCTGCGAATCGTCTCCGTGCGGCGGTGCCGCCGGACGCGGGGTGACCTGCCGGGCCTCCTCGAGCGACTGGCGTCCGACCCGTCTGCGGCGGTGCGTCGCGAGGTGGCGATCGCGCTGAAGGGGGCGTCGGGGTCGTGGGCCGATCGCACGTGGGCCGAACTGGCGATGCGGCATGTGCCGGGAGACCGCTGGTCGGTCGAGGCGCTCGGCATCGGTGCGGACGGTGCGGCGGGCCTGGCCGGCCGGAGCGACTGGGACACCCGCCTCGAGGCGTGGCGTGCCCGGGCGGGCGAGGCGTGGCGGTCGCCGGCCGGCCGCGCGATCGTGTGGCGCAGCCGCGCGGGCACGACGCCCGCGCTCATCTGCGAACTCATCGCCGATCCGGCCGTGACGACGAGCGAATCGCTCGCCCTCGTCCGCGCCCTCGACTTCCAGGAGCCGACGGCGGCATCCGAATCCGCGCTTCGTGCGCGGATCGACGAGGCGGCGGGCTTCGTCGCGGGGATGCCGGCGTTCGTCGATCTCGTGCGCCGCTTTCGGCTGGACGGCCGCGCGGGGGAACTCGTCGCGCTCGCCGCCGCGAAGGGCACGGACGAGCAGCTTGTCGTGGCGGCCACCGGTGCGGCGCTCGCGATCGACGCGCACCAGGCCCTGCGCGACGCCGTGGCGAAGGCCGAACCGGACGAGGCCTCGCGACTGCTCACCGGCGTGGGTCTCAACGGCACCGAGCAGTCGGTCGCCCTGCTCGCGGAGATCGTGGCGGCGGAGGACGCAGCGCACGGCACGCGGGGCACCGCGGTGCTCGCCCTCGGGCGGTCGCAGCGCGGGGCCGAACGACTCGTGGCGCTCGCCGAGAAGCAGGCCCTCTCCGGATCGCTCGCGCAGGCCGCCGCCGCGACGCTCGCACTGGCGCCGTGGGCCGACGTGCGCCAGGCGGCCGCCAAGGTCCTGCCGCTGCCGCAGCCCAAGGGGGGCGGGTAGCTGCCCAGGCTCGACGAGCTGAGCCGGCGCGGTGGCGGGAACGCGGGGCACGGACGCGAGGTGTTCGCGGGCGCAGGCACCTGCGCGAAGTGCCACGTGGTCGGCGGGCAGGGCAAGGCCGTCGGGCCCGATCTCTCGGGCATCGGCGCGAAGCTCTCGCGCGTCGCCCTGTACGAATCGATCCTCGCCCCCTCGGCCGCGGTGAGCCACAACTACGAGACGTGGACCGCCGTCGGGAGCGACGGTCGCTCGGTGACCGGTCTGCTCATCTCGCGCACCGACGCGGAGGTCGTCGTGCGCGGCGCCGACGGGATCGACGTGAAGCTGCCGACCAGCGCGCTCGAGGAGCTCGTCCGGCAGCCCGTGTCGCTCATGCCGGCCGACCTTGCGACGACGCTCTCCGCGAGCGACCTCGTCGACCTGGTCGCCTACCTCGAGACGCTCACGGCCCGCTGAACCCGGAGACGACGGCGTGATGGGAGCAGTCACCTGGCACCGCGAGCCCCGTGCGGCGCGCCGGACGCGGGAACACGCGCAGTCCCTTCACGCGCTGCGTCCGTCCGCGACCGACTGACGCGGTGAATCGCCCGAGGCCGTCATGCGTGTGCTCCAGGTGGCCAGTGAAGCGGTGCCGTTCGCCAAGACGGGCGGCCTGGCGGACGTGGCGGGTGCGCTGCCGGCGGCACTCGCCACGCTCGGCTGCGAGACGACGCTCGTCATCCCGGCGCACCGCGAGTCGCTCGCGAAAGGGCTGCCGATCGAGCCGACCGGCCTCGAGTTCGAGGTGCCGATCGGCACGCGGCGGCTGCCCGCGCGGATTCTGAGGGCCCACCTCCCGCGGGCCGCCTGCCCGGTGTTCCTCGTGGCCAACGACGAGCTCTTCGACCGGCCCACGCTCTACGGCGGTCCCGAGGACTATCCGGACAACTCGGAACGATTCATCTTCTTCTGCCGCGCGGCGCTCGAGCTGGCCGGCCGCGAGGCCCACGCCTTCGAAGTGATCCACTGCCACGACTGGCAGACCGGCCTCATCCCGGCCTACCAGAAGTTGCTCTACCGCGCGTGGCCCGCGCTCGCGGGGGCCCGCACCGTGATGACGGTCCACAACATGTCCTATCAGGGCCTCTTCTGGCACTGGGACATGCTCCTGACGGGCATCGAGTGGAAGCACTTCAACTGGCAGGAGATGGAGTTTCACGACCAGCTCAACCTGCTGAAGACCGGCCTCGTGTTCGCCGACGCGATCACGACGGTGAGCCCCACCTATGCCCGCGAGATCCAGGGCTGGCCGGGCGGGTGTGGCCTCGAAGGGGTGCTGGCGGCGCGGAGCGACGCGCTCGAGGGGATCGTCAACGGCATCGACACCGAGGCGTGGGATCCGTCGGCGGATCCGCACATCCCGCGGCACTACGCGGCCGACGACTTCGAGGAGGGGAAGTACGCCGCCAGGGTGGCGCTGGCGGCACGGCTCGGGCATGCGGCTCCCGATCCGCGGCCCCTGGTCGCCTTCGTGGGGCGGCTCGCGTTTCAGAAGGGCGTCGACCTGCTCGTCGAGCTGCTCGCGCGGATGGGGGCGGCTGGACGCGCGCGGTTCATCGTGCTCGGCACGGGGGAGCCGGGGCTCGAGGAGGGCGTGCGTCGGGCGGCGGCGGCGTGTCCCGGCACGATCGACGCGGTGATCGGCTTCGACGAGGGGCTCGCCCATCTCGTGCAGGCCGCCGCCGACATCACGCTCGTACCGAGCCGCTTCGAGCCGTGTGGCCTGACGCAGCTCTACGCGTTTCGCTACGGCTCGATACCGGTCGTGCGCGCCACCGGCGGGCTCGTCGACACCGTGATCGACACCACGGCCGAGAGCCTCGCCGACGGGACGGCCAGCGGGTTCACGTTCGAGCCGATCGACCCCGGGGCCCTCGAGCATGCGGTCCGGCGCGCGCTCGACTGCCACGAGGACCGCGAGCGGTGGCGGGGGCTCGTCCGCCGGGTCATGCGGCAGGACTGGTCGTGGGACGCGAGCGCGCGGGCCTACCTCCGCCTGTACGAGCGCGCCATCGCGGCACCGCCGGCCCGCACCCCCTGATCACGAATCGTCCGCCACCGTTCATCCCCGTTCAGAGGAGACATGCACCATGGCACGACGGCCGGCAACGCCCGCGGGAGCGAAGGGCCGCATCACCCGCGCGACGCTCGTGCTCGCCGGCGCCCTCGGCGCGGTGGCGGGCGCCCCGACAGGCGCGCAGGAGAAGACGGCCGACGTGCCGTACGTCGAGCAGGGCCACGCGCGGCACGTCCTCGACATCTACACGCCGGCGAGCCCCGCGTCCGGGAAGCGGCCGGTCGTGTTCTGGATTCACGGAGGCGGCTGGCAGGTCGGCGACAAGTCGGATGTCGCGCTCAAGCCGGAGGTGCTGACCGAGCGCGGTTTCGTCTTCGTCTCCACCAACTACCGGCTGTTGCCGGAGGTGACGATGGAGGAGCTCGTCGGCGACGTCGCGGCGGCGCTCGGCTGGGTTCACCGAAACATCGCCGCGCATGGCGGAGATCCGCACCGCATCGTCGTGGGGGGACATTCCGCCGGTGCGCAACTCGCCGCGCTCCTGTGCACCGACGAACGGCGGCTCGTGAAGGCCGGCGTGCCCGCGCAGGCGCTCGTCGGGTGCGTGCCGGTGGATGGCGACACGTATGACATCCCGAAGATCATCCTCACCGCGGAGCATCGGCAGGCGATCTACGGTGGCGCGATGCCCACGTTCGGCCATCGGCAGAAGTTCGGCAACGATCCGGAGAAGCATCTCGACTTCTCCGCGGTCACACACGTTGCGAAGGGGAAGGCGATCCCGCCCTTCCTGATCCTCTACTTTTCGGGGAACCCCGACACGCCGGCCCAGGCTCGGCGTCTGGAATCGGTGCTGCGATCAGCCGACATCCCGGCCCGGTCCGTGGGGAAGGGGGACACGAACCACGGCCGCCTGAACGACGACCTGGGGCTCGCCGACGACCCCGTGACGGTCGAGTTTCTACGGTTCCTCGACGACTGCGCGGGTGCGCCTCCCCGCTGAGCCGGGCGTCGTCGCCGTAGCGACCCGCTCCGAAAGTCGAGGCGAAGGGGGTCGGCGAACGCTTCCCGAGCGAGCGGCCGCCGCGGCCGGAGCGAGGAGACTTTTGCCGCCCCCTGAGCTGGCACGACAGCCAAGCCGGATGGGCTCGAGCGAGACCACTCGCACGCCTGGAGGCGTACGCCACGGTGAGAACAGTCGAGGCGAAGGGGGTCGGCGAACGCTTCCCGAGCGAGCGGCCGCCGCGGCCGGAGCGAGGAGACTTTTGCCGCCCCCTGAGCCGGTGCCACGCCCAGGCCACGTTCGGCTCGGCTCTTGGGGCTCGGAAATCCGGGCGGTCTGCGCAGGCTCTGCCGCCGCGGTGGGGCGTGGCGCGGGGATCGGCCGCGTCATGACCGATACCTTCTGCATGAACGATTCCATCGGCATGATCACGACGCGTGCTGCGGCCGTGGCCGTCGCCCTGCTCGCCCTCGTCGCGGTGCCGGCCTCGGCCGGCGGGCCCTGCGGCCACTGCGGCCACTCGGCGTGTGGCCGGGACTACGGCGGTACGGGCTGCGGCCCCCGGTACTGGGGCGCCGTTCACGAGGATCCCCACTGCGTCGATCCATGCGACGGGTGCGCCCGGTGGCGCGGCTGCCACGGGGTGCGTCAGCCGCCCGACATGCTCGTGCCGTGGCAGCTGCCGCCTGGTCGCGGCTTCCTGAACGCCGAGCAGGTGGGCTGGGTGCCGGGCCCGTGCATGACGTGCGGACCGGGTTCGTCGTCGGCGCCGTGCGGCTCGTGCGGACCGTGCGGCAACAGCGTGCTCGCGAAGAAGCCGTGGCGGCCGTGTCGCTCGATCATCGAGGACGTGCGACCGAACGTCGCCGAGTGGGGCTACTGGTTCGGCTCGGTCTGGCCCTGGTGACGCTCCGCCGCCAGTGACGCGGCGAATGTGATCTCGTCGCCACGTTCCCGGCACGCCTGACGCAGGGCCCGCCAGTCACCCGCCGCTGCGGCGATCTCGAGCAGCGAGGGAAGCATGCCGGCCGCCTGCAGCGTGCTGGGCATGCCCTGATCCGCCGGACGTTCGAGCATGGCGGCGAGCGCCTCGGCGGGTCTTCCCAGCCGCCAGAGGAGCACGGCGAGGACGTCGGACGGGAGGGTGCCCGCCTCCTCGATCCGGGCCCGTGCCGCGGCGCGTCGAAAGAACCCGAGCGCCGCCTCGACCTCGATTCCCAGCTGTGCCCCGAACCAGTGGCGGGACGCCTCGCCCACCTGCTCGAACGGCGGCTCGCCCGGATAGGTGACATCCGCCGGCAGACGACATGCATACCGCGCGAGGTCGAATGCCCGCCGCAGCGTCGGCTCGTCGGTGCAGACGCGCGCGATGCGCAGCACCGACTGGAGGTGGGACACGTCGATGTGCACGGCCGGATCGTCGGCGAGTCCGCCCCCCGCCGCGAGGAGCGCGGCGATCGCGGAATCACCGGCCGCGGCGGCCGGGTGGACGCCGCGGCGCTCGAGGTCGGCGGCGAGGTTCGCGGTCACCTCCCCGTGCAGATGCCGCGTGAGGACGGCGGCCGCAGGCTGCTGCCGCGCCGCCGGCAGCCGGGAGACCGCCTGCTCGTAGGCGGTGATCGAGTTGCAGGTGCCCTGGGTGCGGAGCACAAGATCGATGCCGACCGCCGGATCGACGCCCTCCCACAGCGCCACGCCCACGAGTTCATGCAACTGCCGCGCCTGCGCCTCGTCGTCGACGGCGGCGGACTCGGTCACCCGTGTGGCGAGCTCCGCGAGGCGACCGGCCACCTCGCCTGGCTCGGCAGCGGCGCGCAGGTAGAGCCAGGCCGCCGCGACCTGCCCCTCCTCGAGGAGCGGCCAGCCGACCTCGCGACATGCGGCGATCGATGCCTCGTCGATCCGCTCGCGGACATCCTCCGGAACGCGCGACAGGTCTCCGGCCGCGGGCAGGCCGTGCCGCAGCCGCGCCTCGATCAGCCGCGTGTCGAAGAGCGCGTGCCAGCGACGCCGAAGCCGCAGGGACTCGGCGAGGGTCGCGAACATCGCCTCCGGTCCGGATGCGGAACACACCCGCTCGAGGGCCGTGAAGTCCTCGGGCCGTGGTGTCGGATCGATCGGCGTGGCAGGGTCGGGGGCGCTCATCGCTGCAGGCTCTCCTGTCGCAGGGCTTCGTAGGCGAGGACGGCCGCGGTGGCCGAGACATTGAGGCTGTCGGCGGCGCCGCACATCGGCAGATGGACGGACTCGACGACGATCGTGCCGGCGGCGGCCGCATGCCACATCGGGGAGAGGCCGTGGGCCTCGCTGCCGAGCACGATCGCGACGCCCCCGGTGAGGTCGGCGTCGTGCCACCTCCGGGTGCCGTCGGGCGTCGCCGCCACGACACGGCGCCCCTGCGCGGCACACCACCCGATGACGTCCGTCGCCGTCGCGGTGGCCAACGGCACGCGGAAGACGGTGCCGAGGCTCGCGCGGATGACGGCGGGGTTGGCCACGTCCGTCCGGAGATCGCAGGCGACGAGCCCGGCGAGGCCGGCGGCGTCGACGCTGCGGAGGATCGCGCCGAGGTTGCCCGGCTTCTCGATCCCCTCGACGACGAGCACCGGACGGTCGCGTTGCAGTGGCACGTCGGCCAGATGCGAGGCCGTGAACCGCACGACGGCGACGAGCCCCTCGTCACGGTCGCCGAACGCGAGCCGCGCGAAGGCGCGGGGCCCCACGGTCGTGAGCCGGGTGCCGCGAGCCGCGAGCGCGTCGAGTGCCTCGCGCGAGCCGTCGGCGCCCAGCGCATCGCCCGTCGCGAAGATCTCGACGACCTCGACGCCCGCGGCGACGGCGCGGGAGAGTTCTCGGCGCCCGTCCACGAGCGTGAGTCCCGTGGCGCGGCGCGTGGCCGCGTCGCGCAGGGCGGCCGCCTCGCGGACGCGCGGATTCGACGGGCTCGTGATCGGGTCGGGCAGCATGGGAGGACGGCGGCCGGGGGAACTCAGGAGCGTGGCAGGCACCGTGCGTAGGCCCCGAGGTCGAGCGTGCGATCGGCGTCGTCGGTGCAGGTGAGCGGGCCGTCCTCGGGCGGATCGCTGCCGACCCCTGCCGTCGCGCAGGCCACCTGCAGTGTCGCCCGCAGCCGACGGCGATGCCAGCCGGACGAGTGAGACGTGAGCAGCAGGGGGCCACGGGGCAGCGTCCCGCCCGCCGCGACGAGCCGCGCGACATCGCCGACGAGCGGCGCGAGATCGCGGTCGATTGCGAACGCCTCCCCGCGCGGTCCGTGACCCCAGGATGGCGGATCGATCACCGCGCCGGAGAATCCCCGACCGCGTCGCACCTGGCGGCGGACGAATCCTGCGGCGTCATCGCACACCCATCGGATCGGCAGGTGGGAGAGTCCCGACGCTTCGGCGTTGCGCCGGGCCAGCGCGAGGGCCTGGCGTGATGCATCGACATGCACGACCTCGGCCCCGGCTGCCGCCAGCGCGAGCGTGGCGGCCCCCGAGTGCCCGAAGAGGGAGAGCATGACGCTGCCGGGTGGCGTCACGGCGGCGAGCCACCGCCACTGCGCGACCTGTTCGAGGAAGATGCCGATCTGGCCCGATGGTGCCGGGCGGATCTCAAGCAGGATCGTCGCGAGGCCGAGCGGGATGGAGGTGCGCCACGGGTCGGGCACGGTGCGACGAAACTCCCACCTTCCCGCCGGCCCCGCAGGCGGCGCGATCGTCGATGCGGTCGCGGAATGGAACACCGCCGCCGCCCCGGGCCACGCAGCCGGATCCTGGCGTCCCTCCGTGACGTGCGGCAGCGGGCGATCGACGAGCAGGCCGGCGAACCGCTCGAGCCGGCGGCCGAGTCCCGCGGGATCGGTGCCGTAGTCCACGAGTGCTGGGTCGCGAAACTTTGCCGCCGGCATCTCGTTCATGAATACTGTCGTCGGGCGGGGGTGACGTTACCGGTCCGCCATCATGGCCCATCGCCCGGTCGAGCCCGCACCGGTCCAAGCAGAAAACCAGCACGCGGGGACGTCCAGTCACGACCGGGGAAACCGTCCCATTCTCCAGGAGCGATTCATGATCAGGCTGTCGTCGAGCGTCGGGTGTCGGGCAGTGGCCCGTGGGCAGGCTGCGGGTCTCGGGGATGTCGAACATGGCGGAACGCGGCCGCGGGCATCCGTGAG
Organism: Planctomycetaceae bacterium; assembly: GCA_046091445.1. Taxonomy (GTDB): domain Bacteria; phylum Planctomycetota; class Planctomycetia; order Pirellulales; family UBA1268; genus QWPN01. Next base: position 14,384 of record JBJTBO010000065.1, read on the forward strand.
CGCACGCCGACGGTGGTCCGGCCCGGCGGCCACGTGTGTCGGCCTCGCCGTGGTCGCATGGCTGGCGACGACGACGCCATGCGTCGTGGCCGACGAGGAGCGGCCAGGACCCCGACCGACCGGCAACGACGAGATGATGCGGCGGCTCGATCGGATCGCGAACGGGCTCGAGCGGCTCATGGAACGGCTCGGTCCTCCGGAGGAGCGCGGCCCCGGTGGCTCCCCCGAGGGCCGGGGCCGAGTCGGACCGCCGCGCGAGGGTGGTCCACGGCCGCCGTGGGGCCCGCCGGGTCCACAGCCTCCCGAGGGTGGAAGGCCCGAAGGACGAGGCAGGCCTCCGATGCCCGAGCGGCCGCCGATGCCGGGCGGACCGATGCCGGGCGGACCGATGCCCGGTGGCTCGAGCGAGATGCGCGAGCGCATGGAAGAGGCGATGCGCGAGGGTCGCGAGCGGATGCAGGCGGCCATGCGTCGCATGGAGGAGGGGAGGCAACGATTCGAGGAGATGGAGCAGCGCGTGCGACGCCTCGAGGAGGAAGTCGAGCGGCTGCGGAGGGGGCACGACGAGAAACGCGAGGCAGGCAGGCGTGACGCGGATCGGCGTGAAGCGGACAGGCGTGACGCGGACAGGGAAGCCCCCTGAGCGGATGCCGTCGCTGCCGTGCTATCCTCCACGGAACCCGCATCCGTTGAGGGACGCCAGCGATGGGAGCGAGTCGGCCTGTCGAGCGAGGAGCGACCCTCCGAGCGCTGGTCGCGCTCGCCGTCGCGCTGCCGTGGCTGCCACCGCTGGCCTGGGCGGAGACGCGCCCGGGAAGTGTCTCGGTCGTGTCGGCCTTCGAGCGATTCGGTCGCGAGACCGCCGCTCCCGGTGGTCGGCTCGACGCGATCGTCGCGGGACGCCTCCTGATCGGGGAACTCGGGTGCGTCGCCTGCCATGAGGCGGAGCTACCCGGACTCGAGCCGAAGCCCGGGCCCGACCTGTCGGGCGTGGGCGCGCGTGTGGATGCCACGTGGCTGAGTCGCGATCTCGCCGAGCCCGCCACGGCGGCTCCGGGCACGACGATGCCCCATGCCCTCGATGCCGTGCCGGCAGGCGATCGCCCCGCCACGATCGCGGCGCTCGTCTCGCATCTCTCGACCCGACGCGCGCCGGTGCCGCTCCCGAAGCCGACGGGACTCAACCCGATGCCGCCGGCGTTCTGGGAGCGTGGTGATGCCGCGTCCGGCGCGACGCTCTATCACCGGGTGGGCTGCGTCGCGTGCCACGCGCCCGAGGAGGGTCGATCCGGTGTCGCCCCCGCGGCCACGCCGTTCGCGCAGCTCGACGAGGAGGATCTGATCGAGGCGGGGATACCCCTGCCCGAAAAACCGTTCGCGTCGGTGCCCCTCGAGCACGTGGCGGCAAAGTATTCGCGGCGCTCGCTCACCGAGTTTCTCATCGTGCCTTCGCATGCGCGGCCGGCCGGGCGGATGCCTTCGCTGAAGCTCAAGGCTGCCGAGGCGGCCGACCTCGCCGCCTACCTGCTCCGAGACGCCGGGGGCGACGCGCCGCTGCCGGCGGCTGCTTCACGCGACGACGCCCGCACCGCGCTGGGACGCGAGGCGTTCGTGGCCCTGCGCTGCGTGGCCTGCCATGCGGGCGGCGTGGACGGGGCCACGGTGGCACCTCCGGGTGTCGGCGGTCGAGAACCGCCGCCGCTCGCCCAGGTCGATCCTTCCAGCGTGGCTTCGTGCATCGCGCCGGTCGAGGACCGCTCGGACGGTGTCTCCGGTCCGCGCTACGCCCTCGATGCGGTGCAGCGCGACGCGGTCGTCGCGGCGCTCGCTGCCCTGCGCCGCGATGCCGCGGGCGCGGGTGCGCGTGACGCGGGCCCGGCCGCCGGTGGATCGGCCGCGTCCTCCGCACTCGAGACGACGCTCCTGCGTCTCAACTGCGTCGCCTGCCACGAGCGCGACGGTCGGGGTGGCGTCGGCACCGATCGCCGCGCGTTCTTCGAGACGGTCGATCACGTCGATCTCGGCGACGAGGGACGGCTGCCGCCGCGACTCACCGGCGTCGGCGCGCGGCTCCAGAAGCCGTGGCTCGGCAAGGCCGTGACGGGCGCGGTCACCCTCCGGCCGTTCATGCGTGCGCGGATGCCGGAGTATCCGCCACAGGTGGTGAGCCCGCTTCCGGAGGCATTCACGCGTGCCGATCGGGCCACGGCGGTCGTGTCCCCGCAGCCGGTCACGTTTCCACCGGCGGGCGACGCCAAGCCCCTCGTCGCAGCCGGTGCGGCGCTCCTCGACGCGGGCTGTGTGCAGTGCCATCCGCTCGGCGAGCGGAGCCTGCCCGGCACGGTGGGCGTGAACCTCGCGGATGTCACGAAGCGGGTCGAGCCCGAGTGGTTTCGCCGTCTCCTGGTCGACCCGATGACGGTGCGTCCCGGGACGAAGATGCCGGCCTTCTTCGGCGCGACGGTCAACCGCACCATTCTCGACGGCGATCCCGAGCGACAGATCGCCGCCCTCTGGGCCTACCTCGATCGCCCGAGCCTCGAGCCGCTGCCGTCCAGGCTCGCCTCGGCCACCGGGGACTTCGAGCTCGTGCCCCGTGAGCGGCCCGTGCTCGTGCGCACCTTCATGGAACAGGCGGGTACGCACGCCATCGCCGTCGGCTTCCCCGACGGCGTGCATCTCGCCTTCGACGCGGACCGCTGCCGGCTCGCCGAGGCGTGGCGCGGCAGGTTCATCGACGCCCGCGGCACCTGGGTGCTCGCCAAGAGCGCGCCGCCGGCCGACCCGCTCGGCACCGCCCGGATCGTCGTCGCGCGGATGCCGCCCGTGGCGGTGGCGGGCTCCGCGGACGAGGCCCAGC
>JBJTBO010000066.1:0-2058 GCA_046091445.1 Planctomycetaceae bacterium
CCCTACAAGGTGGCCAGCCGCGAGGTCCGGGCCGAGCCGACGGTCGTGCAGGCCCGGTCGCTCGTCGTCGGCGGCGGACGGGTCGGCGTGATCGCCGGACCGTGCTCGGTGGAGAGTCGCGACCAGATCGTCGAGACGGCGCGGGCCGTCCGCGACGCCGGCGCCACGGGGCTGCGGGGAGGGGCGTTCAAGCCGCGCACGAGCCCGTACAGCTTCCAGGGCCTCAAGGAGCAGGGACTGGAACTCCTGGCCGAGGCGCGGGAGGCCACCGGCCTCGCCGTCGTCACCGAGGTGGTCGCCCCGGAGGATGTCGCGCTCGTGGGCCGGTACGCGGACGTGCTCCAGGTCGGTGCGCGCAACATGCAGAACTACCGACTGCTCGAGGCGGTGGGACGGACCCGGCTCCCGGTGCTGCTCAAGCGCGGACCGGCCGCCACCGTGGAGGAGCTCCTGCTCGCCGCCGAGTACATCCTCGACGGCGGCAACCACGCCGTGATGCTCTGCGAGCGGGGCATCCGCACCTTCGAGACCCACACCCGCTTCACGCTGCCGCTGGCGACCGTGCCCTGGCTGCAGGCCCGCACGCACCTGCCGGTCGTCGTCGATCCCAGCCACGGCACGGGACACGCCGCCCTCGTGGAGCCGATGGCGGCCGCCAGCGTGGCGGCTGGCGCCGACGGCCTCATCGTCGAGGTGCATCCCGATCCCGCGAAGGCGGCCAGCGACGGGGCCCAGACACTCGACATCGCGGGCTTCCGCCGCATGATGGGGGTCTGCCGGCGCGTGGCCGCGGCCGTGGGACGCGAGATCGGCTGAGGTCTCACCCGAGCAGCGCGAGCGACACGCCGGTGTAGATCACGATCCCGACGATGTCGACGATCGCCGAGACGAAGGGATTGCTCATGAGGGCCGGGTCGAGGCCGAGCGAGCGGAAGACGAGCGGCAGCACCGATCCGGCGAGCGAGCCGAGCACCACGACGGCCAGGATCGTCACGGGGATCACGAGCGCCTGCAGCGGCGTCGGTGCGTACACGAGCGCGAGCAGGTAGCCGGGGATCGCGAGGAGCGTGCCGAGAACGAGTCCCATCGCCACCTCGCGACGTAGGATGCGTCCGCAGTCGGACAGCCTGGCATCGCCGGTCGACAGGGCGGTGATGACGAGGGTGGCCGACTGGTTGCCGGAGTTGCCGCCGCTGGCGATGACGAGCGGAATGAAGGCGACGAGCCACGCATGCCGGATGGGCGACGTGGAGAGCACCATGGCCGTCAGGGCCGCGGTGGCGAAGAGGATCGCGAGCCACACCCCCCGCTTCCACGCCATCGAGACGATGCCGGCCTCGAGGTAACTCTCGCCGAGCGGCGAGATGGCCGCGATCCGCTGTGCGTCGTCGGTCGCCTCCTGCCGCACCTGATCGAGCACGTCGTCGTGGGTGACGATCCCCACGAGCCGGTTCCGATCGTCCACGACCGGCACGGCGAGGAAGTCGAACCGCGCGAGCTTGTCGACGGCCTCCTCCGCCGGATCGTCGACGCGGACGCTGATCACATCCCGTTCCATGAGGTCGGAGATCAGGGACGTCGGCTTGGCGAGGATCAGGTCCCGGAGCGACACGGATCCGACGAGCTGCCGTTCGCCGTCGAGCACGTAGACGGAGTAGATCGACTCGCTGTCGGGAGCCTGCGAGCGGAGCCGCGAGATCGCCTCTCCCGCCGTGATATCGGCAGGCAGCGACGCGTACTCGGTGGTCATGAGCGACCCGGCGGAATCCTCCGGACAGGAGAGCAGCATCCGGATGTCGTGCCGCTCCGCCTTGGCGACGAGCGGAAGCAGGTCCTCGACCAGATCGGAGTCGAGTTCGCGGAGCAGGTCGTCGCGATTGTCCGCCGCCATCCACTCGAGCAGACCGCCGAGGTGCGCCCGGTCACCCGACTTGACGAGTTCGACCTGCGTGGCCATCGGATAGTAGGGGAAGATCTCCGCCTGCCGCTCCACCGGCACGGTGTCGAAGAGCCGCCAGATCTCGGTCTCCTCGAGCCCTTCGGAGAACTCGGCGACGG
>JBJTBO010000067.1:0-9428 GCA_046091445.1 Planctomycetaceae bacterium
GAGCTCCCCCTGACCCAGCGCGAGCACGCTTGCGATGCACTCCACGAGGCCGCTGCCCGCGCCGAGATTGCCGAAGTGACTCTTCGCGGCGACCACCGGCGTGCGGCCGCTGTGATCACCGAGCACGTCGCCGATCGCGAGAGCCTCGTCACGGTCGCCGACCCGCGTGCTCGCCCCATGGGCGTGGACGTGACCGACGGCTTCGGCCTTGGTGCGGGCCCGGCCGAGCGCCGCATGCATCGACCGTCCGATCGCCTCGCGCTTCCGTCCCACCGCGACACCGTGGGCGACGCAACTGGCCGCGTGGCCCACCACTTCCGCGTAGATGCGGGCGGACCGCGCCCGCGCGTGGCCGAGTTCCTCGAGCACGAGGACCGCGGCACCCTCGCCGAGCACCATCCCCCGACGGTCGCGGTCGAACGGCCTGCTCCACGTGGCCGGGTCTCCGTCGCCGAATGCCACCTGCTCGGTCTGGAGGGCGTGCACCGTCTTCATGGGATGGACGCGGGTGCCGGTCGCCCCCGCCACCATCACATCGGCCGCTCCGCGCCGGATCGTCACCACGGCCTCGCCGACGGCGAGGTGACCACTCGCCTCGCGCAGCGTCAGGGAATTGCTCGGTCCGCGGAGGTCGTTGTAGATGGCGATGTGGCTCGCCGGCATGTTGGGGAGGTACTTGAGCAGCCAGAGCGGCGTGAGCTGCGGCATGCCGTCATCGGCCCAGCGGCGAAAGTCGAACTCCCCCGCCGCCGCGCGGCACCGGGCGACCGCGGCGGTGAAGTCCTCGGGCAGGGTGAGCATGTAGTCGGAGCCGAACACGCATCCGACCCGGCCCGGATCGTGGTGCGCGGCCGCACCGCTGTCCGCGATGGCCCGCTGGGCGGCGGCCACGGCCATCTGGCTCTCGCGGCACATCACCTTCAGCCCTTTGCGAATCGACTTTTTGCGATCGGGGTCGAGGGGGCCGAAGTCGGCGATGTCGCCGGTGAAGCAGCGGGCCTCGGCGGCGTGGTGCAGCGGCAGCCCTGCGGTCGGAAACGAGGTGACCGGGGCGATGGCGCTCTGGCCGCCGCGGAGCCCCCCCCACACGTCCTCGAGCGTGAGGCCCAGCGGGCAGACGACGCCGAGTCCCGTGATCACCACCCGCCGCTCTGCATCGTCCACGTCGCGCATCGGGCAAGCCGCCTCCTCAGTCGTCCTCACGGCCCGTGCCGCGGTGCCTCACGGGCCGCCCCGGAGTCGCGGTTCGATCACGACGACGACGTCGCGACGCTTCGCATCGGGCACCAGCGCGGGCACGGTATTCTGCGCGGGCACCGGCCACGGCACCAACCCGATCCCGATCACGAGCGTCTGGCTGGAGGGCCAGCGAAACCGCTCGCCGACCCGCACCGCAACCACCTGGGGCACCTCCATCTGCAGCTTGCCGCGCACGCCGGCGGGTGCCGGCAGGGTGACGGGTGCGAGCCGCTCGACCTGGTCGATCCGGCAGCGGAAGACCGCCTCCACGGCCGTGCCGTCGGCCACGAGCAGGGGATGGACGTCGATCGCGAGCCCCTCGTCGCAGGCACCACTCGAGGGCTGCCAGCCCGGGGGACCGACGTCCTGGACGTAGGGCAGCTTGCGGCCGCCGGTGAGGATCGCGGGCAGGCCATTGGCCGCGAGCACCGGCCCCGTGGGGAGTTCCTGGCAGTCGGAGCGGGCGCGCAGCCGCGCCACGACTTCCGCGGCATTCTCCCGCGCGAGGATCCATGCCTGAACGCCGGGTGTGGCCGCCGGGATCGGCTGCAGGACCGGCCTCGCGTCGCCGCGCCACGCCGGGCTGGCCACGCCGAAGACCCGCACGGTGAAGCGATGCGGGCTGGACGCCTCGCCGACGAACCGCGTGACGATCTCCTCGACACGGGACTGCATCTCGGGCACGTGGAAGCACGCGAGCTTCTCGGGACCGGCCTAGAGCGTGGCCGGCTAGGCTCCATGCAACGCCGCGTAGCCGGTCACCTGCAGGATCCAATCGACGACGTGCCGTTCGCTCCCGGATCCGGCCACGGCGACGAAGGGCGCGATGTCGTAGGTCTTCCAGACCTGGCCCGAGTCCGCCGGCACCTGCGCCGCGGCACGTGCGGCCGCGAGCGCGGCCGCCACGAGCACAAGAAGCATCGGGAGATGCACGCGACGGGACACGGCACGGGCTCCGGAGGACGCCGGGACGATAGAAACGCCTGGCCGGAGGAGACAAGCGGAAAGAAACGAGACGAAAACAGCGTGTCCGGCCGGATCGAACCCCCGACGTCGGCCGTCAGGAGCCGAGGCGGGCCAGCACGAGGCTCGCGTTGTGACCGCCGAATCCGAAGCTGTTGCTCATCGCGACGTCCACGCGGGCCTCACGGGCCACGTTCGGCGTGTAGTCGAGGTCGCACTCGGGATCCGGGTGCTCGAGGTTGATCGTGGGCGCGATCACTCCGCGGTTCATCGTGAGGGCGCAGGCCACCAGTTCGATGCCACCGCTCGCGCCGAGCGTGTGCCCGAGCTGGCTCTTCGTGCTCGAAATCGCGAGGCGACGCGCCTGCGGCCCGAAGACCCGCTTGATGGCCACGGTCTCCGCCTTGTCGCCCAGCGGGGTGCTCGTGCCGTGGGCGTTCACGTAGTGCACGGCCTCCGGTGCGAGCCCGGCGTCGTCGAGGGCCATCGCCATCGCCCTCGCGGCCCCGCGCCCCTCCTCGTCGGGCTGGGTGATGTGGCCGGCGTCCCCGCTCGCGCCGTAGCCGCGCAGTTCGGCGTAGATCCGCGCCCCGCGTCGGCGGGCGTGCTCGAACTCCTCGATCACCACGACCCCGGCCCCCTCCGCGAGCACGAAGCCGTCCCGCTCGGCATCGAAGGGACGGCTCGCCTGCTGCGGGGCGTCCGCGCGGAACGACAGGGCCCGCATGTTCTGGAAGCCGGCCAGACCGATGGGCGTGAGCGCGGCCTCGCTGCCCCCGGCGACCATCACGTCCGCGTCGTCGTACTGGATGGCACGCAGGGCGGTGCCGATCGAGTTGGCGGCGCTCGCGCAGGCCGTGGCCACCGCGAAGTTGGGCCCCTTGATGCCGTAGAGGCTCGACACGTGGCCGCTGGCGGAGTTCACCATCAGCTTCGGGATCGTGAACGGGGAGACCTTGTCGATGCCCTTGTGCAGCAGCCGCTCTTCCTGGGCCTCGAACTCCCACAGGCCGCCGATGCCGGAGCCGATCACCACGCCGCAGCGGTAAGGCGCCGCCGTCGGCAGGTCGAGCCCCGAGTCCGCCACGGCGTCCTTGGCGGCGGCGATGGCGAATTGCGTGAACCGGTCGAGTCGCTTGAGTTGCTTCGGTCCGGCGATGTCCTCGCGCTCGGCTTCCCAGGGCACCTGTCCGCCGAACTGCACGCGATAGCCGGCCACGTCGAAGAGCGTGATCGGACCGACCCCGCTGTCGCCCTTCACCAGGCGATTCCACACCGTCTCGAGGTGCCGGCCGAGCGCGGTCACGACCCCCAGCCCGGTCACCACGACACGACGCTTCATCCTGCGCTCCGCTTCCTGGCGGCGGGCGGTCGGCCTGGAGCGGCGCCGCGTGCCGTCGGGCCGCTCACGCCTGCTGCTTCTCGATGAAGTCCACCGCCTGACCGACGGTCTGGATCTTCTCGGCGGCGTCGTCCGGAATGTTGATCTCGAACTCCTCCTCGAGTTCCATCACGAGTTCGACCGTGTCGAGCGAGTCGGCACCGAGGTCGTTGATGAACGAGGTCTCGGGCGTGATCTGTTCCTTGCTGACCCCCAGCTGGGAGGCCACGATGTCGATCACGCGCTCTTGGACTGAAGCCACCGTATGAATCCTCCTGCGAAGCCCGCTCGTGGTCTCGAGTCGATCCGTCCGTCCGGAACCGAGCATCCGGAAACGATTCTCCGGCATCCTGCACGATCGCAGGATGCACGCCGTCGCCGCGACCCCGCAGAGATCACAACTCGCGGCATCATCGCGGGACGTGAGACGGCTCCGCCCTCGTGCGGCACGGGGGACGGGGAGGGTCCGGGAAGATATACCCGTTGGCGGCCGCACGTGTCCAGCCCCGGCACATCGGGGTGTCTGGGGGGAGGCATGGCCGTTTCGCGGCTTTTCGCGGCCTTGCCAGCCCTCCCTGTCAGCCGATGAGGCCGCCGTCCACCACGAGGGTCTGGGCGGTCACGTAGGCGGCGGAGGGCGAAGCCAGGAAGAGGACGACGTCGGCGATCTCCCACGCCTCCCCGAGCCGCTTCGCCGGCACCCGCTTCTTCACCTCGTCGAGCAGGGCCGGACCGAGGGCCGCGGTCATCTCGCTCGCGATGAAGCCGGGAGCCACGGCGTTGACGGTGATCTTGCGACCGGCGAGCTCCTTGGCGGCCGTCTTCGTGAGGCCCACGAGGCCCGCCTTCGACGCCGAGTAGTTCGCCTGACCCGGGTTGCCGATGAGTCCGGAAACGCTCGCGACGTTGACGATCCGACCGTACCGCTGCTGCATCATCGGTCGACTCGCGGCCCGCATGAAGAGGAAGGGGGCGCGAAGGTTGGTGGTGAGGACCGCGTCCCACTCCTCGTCGCTCATGCGCGGCAGGAGGGTGTCCCGCGTCACGCCCGCGTTGTTGACGAGGATGTCGAGGCGGCCGAACCGTTCGACGACGGCGTCGACGACTCGTTGGGGCTCCCCGTCGCGCGACACGTCGCAGGGAAACGCCTCCGCGTGGCCCTCGTTCGCGGTGATCGCCGCCGCGACGTCGGCCAGCTTGTCCGCCGAACGCGCGACGAGGGCGACCGTCGCACCGGCGGTGGCGAGCACCTCGGCGATCGCCCGTCCCAGGCCCTGCGAGGCGCCCGTGACGAGCGCGACCTGCCCGTGCAGATCGACCCGCAGCCGGCCGCCGACCTCCGTCCCGCCCGTCTGATGTGCCATCACGTGCTCCCGTCTGCTTCCGTCGATCCCACGCGCTTCAGTCAAACACGCCGCAACACGCCACGCTTCGATCGATCCGCTTCATCAGGCCGCGCAGGACGCGGCCCGGGCCCACCTCCCACACGGTGCCGACACCCGTCGAGAGGAGGTATGCCATGGAGTCGCTCCACTCGACAACTCCGACGACCTGCCTCGCCAGGAGCGCCCGGATCTCAGCCGGGTCGTCATGGGACCTGGCGTCCACGTTGCTCACGACCGCGATGCGCGGCGGCCGGAGGACCACCGCCTCGAGCGCGGCTCCGAGCCGCTCGACCGCCGGCTGCATGAGCACCGTGTGGAAGGCGCCGGCGACGTCGAGACGCACGCACTTCATCGCTCCCGCACCGGGAGCGGCCTGCTCCAGACGGCCGCAGGCGGCCGCCGAGCCGGATACCACCACGTTGCCCGGGCAGAGCACGTTGGCGACCTCGAGCACGTCCCCGTCGCGGCAGTCGGCGCAGAGCGCGGCGACCGCGGGACGATCGAGCCCGAGCACGGCCACCATGGCCCCGGGCCTCCGCTCCGCGCACTCCTGCATCGCGCGGCCGCGGACGTCGACGAGACGCACGGCGTCGTCGAAGGAGAGGACACCCGCGAAGACGAGTGCGGTGTACTCCCCGAGCGACAGGCCGGCGGTGATCGCCGCCGCGTCGAGCGGGTGGCCTTCGCGTGACCGGAGCACCTCGAGTGCGGCGAGGCTCGTGACGAGGATTGCGGGCTGGCTCACGGCCGTGGTGTTGAGCCGGTCGGCCGGCCCGTGCCGGCTCACGGCCAGCAGGTCGTAACCGAGCAGGTCGGATGCTCGCGCGAAGAGTGAGGCCGCAGCGGCGTGCTCGTCCACCCACGCGCCGGCCATGCCGACCGCCTGGGCGCCCTGTCCCGGAAAGACGATGGCGGGACCGCCGGCCACGCCTCAGTCCTCGGACTTGATCACGACCCGGCCCCGGTAGTGGCCGCAGGATTCGCAGACCCGATGGGTGGGCACCGCCTTGCCGCAGTTCGGGCAGAACGTGAGCTGCCGCGGCACGAGAAAGTCGTGCGCCCGCCGGGAGCGGGTCTTCTGGTTGGATTGGCGGCGTTTGGGGACGGCCATGGTGCTACCTCGTGCCTTGGAAGGCTAGCCGCAGCGTCGCCGTGGGTCAACGGGCGCGGATCACGACGCGTGCCGCTCTCAGAAGAGCCGTCCCTCGGCCGGCGGTGGCGCCCCGCCGAGGTGCTCCTCGCCACGGGCGGTCAGTCGGCGGCCGCGCGGGGTGCGGACCACGAATTCGCACCGCAGGAGAAACGGCTCCACGTCGTCCTCGAGCGTGTCGGCCGCGGCGCTCATCGTGTGGGCGATCGCCTCGATGCCCACCGGCCCCCCTGCGAACACCCGCTGGATCGTCTCGAGATACCGGCGGTCGAACGTGTCGAGCCCCATGTCGTCGATGCCCTGCATGTCGAGCGCGGCCCGGGCGATCACCACGTCGACGGCGCCGGCCGCGCGGCTGGTCGAGTAGTCGCGGATCCACCGCAGGCGGTTGTTCGCGAGCCGGGGCGTGCCCCGGCTGCGGCGCGCGATCTCGTCGGCCGTCGCGTCGTCCATTCCCATGGAGAGCTTGACCGCCGATCGGCGCACGATCTCGGCGAGCTCGTCCGTGGTGTAGTAGTCGAGGTGCTCGCGGACGACGAAGCGGTCCCGCAGCGGCGCGGAGATGAGCCCCGCCCGCGTCGTCGCGCCGACGAGGGTGAAGGGGCGGAGCGGCATGTTGATCGTGCGGGCCGCCACGCCGTCGCCGAGCGTGATGTCGACCCGGAAGTCCTCCATGGCGGGGTAGAGGAACTCCTCGACGGCGATCGGCAGCCGGTGGATCTCGTCGATGAAGAGCACCGAGCCCTCGGCCGCGTTCGTCAGGTACGGCAGGAGGTCCTTGGGCGCCGCCAGCGCGGCGCCGCTGGCGATCTGCAGCGTGGTTCCGAGCTCGCGCGGGATGCACGTGGCGAAGGTGGTCTTGCCGAGTCCGGGCGGGCCGTCGAGGAGGATGTGTCCCAGCGGCTCGCCCCGCTTTCGCGCCGCGTCGATCGCGATCTCGAGCCGCTCCGCGACCGCCCGCTGGCCGACCATCTCGTCCATCCGCTGCGGCCGCAGCGCGCGGTCCTCCGGGGCGGGGTCGTCGGTGGCGTGCACGCTCGGCTGCCGGAGGGGTTCCATGGCCGTAGCGTAGCGAGTCGCCCCGTTGTTGGCGGCCTCCGAGGCGCGGCGTTGCCGCGCCGGGGCGCCCGAGGCCCGGCATGGCCCGAGCGGTTCGGCGTCCGGTTCACCGCGGCCGGTGCAGCTGGCGGTAGATCACCTCGAGGGCGTCCTGGACGGACTTCGGCTTCTTCGTTTCCTGTCGCAGGGCATCGACGAGCCGACGGGCGTCGGCGTCGGTGTGGCCGAGCGACCGCAGGACGTCGAACGTCTCCGTGATCACGTCGGCCTGGCCGGGCTCGCCGGGCGTGTCGCCCGCCACCCGCAGGGCGACCTTCGGCAGCCGACGCCGCCGCTTGGCGATCCTCCGCTCCGCCGTCGCGGCGCCGATGCCGGGCAGGCCGGCGAGCGACTTGGCATCCTGCTCCTCGATGGCCCGGGCGATCTCCCCCACGGGCCTGACGATCGCGCGCAGGGCTTTCCTGACGCCCACGCCGTCCACCTCGCAGATGAGATCGAAGAACTCCCGTTCCGCCTCGGAGAGGAAGCCGACCAGCCGCGGGACGAGGTTGCCGCGGGTCGGGTTGCCCTCCAGGTATTCCAGTGTGTGGAGCACCACCGGTTGCCCGATCCGCTGCTGCAGGCTCCGGCGGACGAGGTCGGTGACGAGCACCTCGTGAACGACCGGGCCCACGGCGATCTCGACCGCCGTCGGCTCAACCCGCTCGAGGGTGCCCGAGATGCGCGTGATCATGCGCGTCCGCTCCGGATCCGGCTGACACCGGTCCCGAAGAGCAGCGGCCTGAGTCGCAGGTGCCAGTCGGCCAGGGCGACGGCCAGCGCGTCGGCCGCGTCGGCCGGCTCGGGCCGGGCGGCGAGGCCGAGCTCGCGTTGCACCGCGAGCTGCATCTGTTCCTTGCCCGCGTGGCCGGCTCCGCAGAGCGTGCTCTTCACGCGGTTCGGCAGGTAGTGGTGGACCGCCAGCCCCGCCTGGACCCCGGCGAGGCAGATCACGCCCCGGGCGTGCCCGAGCAGGATGGCCGCCTTGGGAAAGCGGACGTGCGCGAACACCTGCTCGATCGCCATCGCGGATGGACGCAGCGAGTCGAGCACGTCGCGAACACCGAGGTGGATGGTGTGCAGCCGCTCCTCGAGCGACTCGCCCCGTGAACGCACGGTGCCCGCCTCCACGAGCCGCACGCTCGTGCCCTGGCACTCGACGACGCCGTAGCCGGTGACGTTGAGCCCGGGATCGAAGCCCACGACCCGGTGGGCGGTGGCGGGCATGGTGGACGGACGTTCCATGCCGGGAAGCCTAGCGGCCCGGGGCGTCACGACCCAAGGGCAATCGAGCCGGCTGCGGTGCCGCCCGGTGGGCGAAAGCCTCCGTCGCTGTGGATCCATGGCTGCACGCGTGGCGGTGTGGGGCGCCCAATTGAGCCATGGCTCCAAGGCTTCTCCGGCTTCCGCCCACCGGGCTCGCTGCTCGCGCGGGGCGAGGTCCCGCCTGTGCCCGGTCACCGCCCTCTCCGCCGGGCTCGGCCGGCGGAGGGCGGTAGCCGCCGCTCAGCGGCGGCCATGATCGCCCCGGAGGTGCGACCGTCAGGCCGTCCGGGCACACCTCGGCTGTGCCCGCGACGGCCCAAGCGAAACCGGGCAGGATGCCCGTGTTTCGCATACACCCGGCAGGGCTCGAACCTGCAACCTTCGGTTCCGTAGACCGACGCTCTATCCAATTGAGCTACGGGTGCCTGAACAACCGCCACGATACCGCACGAACTCGGTGGCACCAAGATTGCGGCGCGTCGATGGCGGATTGCCGCGTATGCGTGCCGCTGCCCGGAGCGGGGGGGCGACGATCGGAATCCGCGGAAACTCATCCGCCCGGGGCGGTCTCGGGCGCGCGGATGAACCCGTCTTCATCGATGGAGACGAGGTCGGTCAGGAGCGCCGCCCGGGGGGACTCGCAGGCGGTTCCGCCGGGACAGGGCAGCGTGGAACCGATCACGAGCGAACGGTCGATGACGATGCCCGGGAGCGCCTCAAAGCCGAGTCGCTGCCGCATCGACGCGGCGGGCCAGACGACGACACCGTTCACCACGCGCCCCACGCTTCCCGCGTCGCACGTGGTCTCATGATCTCCGCCCCGGCGGCTCACGGGCGTATTCATCGCCACGAGCCCCCCCGCCTCCGGCGGTGCGTAGGCGGTCACCACCTCGACGCCGGTGACCGCTCGGAAGCGATCCGCGGCGGCCCGGGCGGCGGGCAGATC
>JBJTBO010000068.1:0-8338 GCA_046091445.1 Planctomycetaceae bacterium
GCGACACGGAAGTGGGTGTCGAGAAGCGTGTCGGGCGCGAAACGCTCCTGCGCCTTGAGGGCTCCGAGCCGCGACCACAACTGCACGTCGATGTCCCGCGCGAGGAGTTCGACGGTCGTCCGATAGTGCAGGGCGCGGATCGAGACGGCGCTCACGAGCACGAGCAGCCCGAACCAGAGCGCGAACCTGCCGCGCAACGACGCGGGCCAGCGGCCGACGGCCACGGGCACGGCTCCGGTCACGGGAGGTGCGACGGCCTCATCCATCGATGATGAATCCCTGGCCTCGCCGGGTCTGGATGAGGTCGTGTCCGAGCTTCTTGCGCAGCCGCAGGACGATCACGTCCACGACGTTGCTGACTGCTTCCTGACCGTCCGTGCCTCCCTCCGGGCCGAGCATCGCCTGCCGCGGGTGGATCACCGCGTCGATCGCCTCCCGCGACACGAGCCGACCGCGCCGCCGGGCGAGGCACGCCAGCACGTCGAATTCGAGCGCGGTGAGCGGCACGCGGGCATCGGCCAGCGCGACCGTCCGCGAGGCGAAGTCGATCGTCACGTCGCCGATCCGCAGGGTGGTGGTCACCTCCCCCTCGACCCGCCGCAGCACGGCGCGCATCCTCGCGAGGAGCTCCCGGATCGTGAAGGGCTTCACGAGGTAGTCGTCGGCCCCGAGATTGAGCGCCTCGATCCGGTCGTCCTCGTCCCGCTTCGCCGAGACGACGAGCACCGGCACGGCGGAGGTGCGCCGGAGCTTCTCGAGCAGGTGCTCGCCGTCGAGGCGGGGCAGCCGCAGGTCGAGCAGCACGACGTCGATGCCCCCGCTCACCGCGAGTTCCAGGCCCGCGACGCCGTCGGCTGCCTCGACGACGTTGCAGCCGGCCTCCAGCAGGCCCTGCGCGATCGCCCGCCGCGACGTCTCCTCGTCCTCGATCACGAGCACGCGCGTGGCCGCCGTGGCATCGCCCTGTGTTCTGCGGTTCGGCATGTCCTATATATAGCCTCACGGCGAGAACCCACCCTCGGCTCCGGGGACCCACCATGCACGAGCGCTTCACGTTCGAACGGATTCAGAAGGCCTTTCGCGTCCGCCCGGACCGGCCATTCCGGCTCGCCGACCATGATCCGGCCTGGGCGGGCGACCTCGACGTTCCGAAGAAGGAACGGAAGGAGATCGCGGACCGGGTGCTCGAGGAGAGCCGCGCGGAACTGGCCGAGGCCCAGGAACTGCTCTACGCCGCCGACAGCTGGAGCATCCTCGTGGTGTTCCAGGCCATGGATGCCGCAGGGAAGGACGGCGCGATCAAGCACGTGATGAGCGGCGTCAACCCGCAGGGCGTGGAGGTGCATTCGTTCAAGCACCCGACGGCGAAGGAACTGGAGCACACCTGGCTCTGGAGGTCGATGCTCGCCCTGCCGGAACGCGGCCGCATCGGCATCTTCAACCGCTCGCATTACGAGGAGGTGCTGATCGTCCGGGTGCATCCGCACCTCGTGGATGCCCAGCGCATTCCGCACGTGAAGGTCGGCCCCTCGTTCTGGCGCCACCGTCTCGAGGACATCGTCGCCTTCGAAAGGCACCTGGCCAGGAACGGCACGGCGATCGTGAAGTTTTTCCTCAATGTCTCGCGCGGGGAGCAGCGCAGGCGGTTCCTCGACCGGCTCGACGCGCCGGAGAAGAACTGGAAGTTCTCGGTGGGCGACGTGCGGGAGCGCGGGCACTGGGATGCCTACATGGAGGCGTACGAGGCGGCGATCGGGGCGACGAGCACGGACGAGGCGCCCTGGTACGTGGTTCCCGCCGACAACAAGTGGATCAGCCGTGCGGTCGTCGCGGCGGTGCTCGCGGGCACGATTCGCGGGCTCGGCCTCGAGTATCCGCGGGTCGACGAGGCGGGCCAGACGGAGCTCGCGGCCGCCCGTCGGCAGCTCGAGGCCGAGAACGACTGACCACGCCCAGGCATCGCCGCCGAGGCTCCACGGGCAATGCTCAGACGCGGGTGCGATCCCACCTGCCGAAGATGAATCGTCCCGCGAAGAGACCACCCCGCACCCACAGGTCGGCGAGCATGGCGATCCAGCAGCCGTAGAGGCCGAGGCCGAGGCCGGTCAGCGTCGGGCCGCCGGGCAGGTGCACCACCTCCTCGCACGCGAGAAACGTGAGCGGGAGGCGAACGGCGAAGAAGCCGAGCGTCGTCACCAGCAGGGCGGATCGCGTGTCCCCCGCACCGCGCAGGGCGCTCGAAAAGATGTGGCAGGCCGCGAGGGCGGGCATGGCGAAGGCCACGAGCTGCAGCACCGGCACGCCCGCCGCGACCACGGGAGCCTGCTCCGGACGGGGACAGTAGAACTCGAAGAGCGGCCTGGCAAACACGTGGAACACGACGCCACCCGCCACCATGAGCACGGCCCCACACCCGTAGGCGACGAGGCCGCTGCGCCGGGCCTCGTCGGGCCGACCCGCGCCGAGGTTCTGTCCCACGAGCACGCTCGCAGCCACTCCGAACGCCATGCCGAACATTTCCGCGAGCGACTCCCAGCCCAACGCGATCCCGTGCGCCCCGCGGGCAGCGTCCCCCAGCCGGTTCACCACCGATAGAAACACCATCTGGCCGGCGACCATCGCCGCGCTCTCGGCCGCCGCGGGCAGGCTGATCCGCAGGAGCCTCCCGAGGAGCCCGCGATCGGGCCTGAGCAGGCGGGCGCGCAGCCGGAGCCCGGACCGCCCGCGCACGAGCAGTGCCACCAGCGCGATCGTGCCGAGCCCCTGACTCAGGCCGGCACCCCACGCGATGCCGGCCAGCCCGACACCGGGCCAGTCGCCGAGACCGCGAAACCCGATCCAGGCGAGCGGCAGGTTCAGCGCCGTCGTGCCGAGGCCGATCCACAGCGGCGTTCGCGTGTCACCGGCACCGGCGAGCGAGGCGTTGAGCGTGTTCAAGACCAGCTGAAACGGGAGCAGGAGGAGCATCACGTGCAGGAAGTCACGGGCATGGCCGCCGGCAGCACCGTCGAGATTGAGCGCGCGGAGCAGACCATCGAGCCCGAAGGCACAGAGGAGCCAGCCCGCCACGGCGACGACCCCCGCGACGAGAATCGCCTGATGCATCGCCCGATTCGCCGCGCCGCGATCCCCCGCTCCGACGAGCCGCGCGACGAGCGCGGTGGCCCCCGCCGAGGCGAGGATGCCGAACGAGCCGATCATCCCCGACAGGTAGAAGCACGTCGTCTGCGCGCCCTGCAGGGCGAGCTGATCGGCGGCGGTCGTGCCGGCGTTCCCGGCCAGCCAGCGGCCGGTGTGGCTGACAAGGAGGATGAGCGACTGCAGCCCCACGGCCGGGCCGGCGAGCGCGAGGGCTCGGCTCAGCGTGCCGCCAGCCGTCGGGTCCGGCTGATCCGCGGGATTCGTCGGGGCGGTCGGCAGGTCGTCGCCAGCGTGAACCGCGCGACGCGATGAACGCTCTGCTGCGGTGTGCTGGATCATGTCCGCGCGTGTCAAGGCAACGGGCCTACGGTCTCGCCGCGGCCGCACGCAGCGGCCCGTTCGGTCCGCTATACTAGGCTTTGGCCGGGGTGTCGCGGGATGCGGCCTGGCACTTCAGGGCAGCGTAGCTCAGTTGGTTAGAGCACCGGCTTCATAAGCCGGGTGTCGCCGGTTCAAGTCCGGCCGCTGCTACTTGTGAAAATCGTCGCCGAGAGCGGGAAACACGCTCACCGGCTCCGCGAGGAGTCGTGCGGCTTCCGAAGGGCAGAAACCCGGTACGTACTGGGTTCGCCTAACCCTAACTCTGGAGGCTTCACGATGTCCGCTCGCAACATCCCCTCGCTCTGCCACCATAAGGCCCGCGGCCTCGCCGTGGTGACGCTCGGCGGAAAGGATTTCTACTGCGGCAAGTTCGGCTCGCCCGAAAGCCGCCGCGAATACGATCGCGTGGTCGGCGAGTCGCTGGCCGCCGGACGGCCGCAAGTGGTCGGGACCACTTGTTGACGGCGGTCGAACACTTTTCAACCGGCGTTCACGCCTCGCGGAGACGCCGCACGCCGTGGAACCCCTCGGCGAGGATCAGCGGCACACCCGCCTCGAGCCAGAGGGTGGCAAGGAAGGCGTTCCGGGTACCGCTCTTGGGACCGGAGAGACGGAAGCACGCGGATCACAGGCCGCTCTTCAGCACGTCTTCAGCTGGGACGTGGTTCCGGAAGGGCCATTGGTCGGGCTAGCCTTTGAACCTGAACACCTGGCCCGGATTTGGATCCCCATTGGGATCTTCCACATGCCTGGCCGGCAACGTGATGTTCAGGAGTTTGGCCCCGGCCGGAATCGCGGGAAAACTCAGGTCGTGCATGTTATCGCCGTCGTTCAGGTCCCCAATTTCCAGCGGTGCGACGGTCACAGTTGTTCCCCGATGCGCGTACCTCAATCGATAGGCTCTCGTCACGGCGCCACCGACCTCGTTCCCGGTCGGATAGTCCGTGATGCCTCCCGACCATACGACGCGGACAAAGGCAGCGCCGACCGTGCAGGCGTTGGCGTCGTTCGTCAGAAGCGCAGGATCGATCCGCCAGGCATCCACGATGGAGGGGCCTGCCGAGAGTCTTTTGATGGGGGGAGAACCGAGGCCGGAAAACGTTTCGGTTCGTATCGAGTCAGGTGGGCTGCCCACGATTGGTCCGACCAGTCGCACCCGAAGAGGCCGGACACCCGACGCGGCATCCCCGAAATCGCCGACCAGCAGGATCGTCTGCGTTTCATTCGACTCATTGGCAGGCCTCACCGTGGCACATGTCGGCACGGTGGTTCTTCCGTCACTGCGGATCACGATGAAGTCGGCGGGGTCAATCGATGCCGGATCGATGAGCCAGGAGAAGGTGACCGGCATGCCATCCAACGCGGCTGCAGTCGGGCAGATCTGCTGCGGCATACCATCATCGAGCCCCCAGAAAGCGCTTAAAAACCTCGGCGCTTCGACGCGACATGTCGCCACGTGCTTCGGACTGCCACTCGAACCACCGATATTCGTCGTCACGGTGGCCTTCAGAGGCCCGCTTCGGGAGGGCGGCACATCGATGCTCACCGTCAGCGCCGTGGCGGTCGCCGCAATCACGGAGCCGCGTGCGCCATTGTCAAACGTCACCGTGTTTGCCGCCGGGACGCCCGACACAAAACCCGTACCCCTGATCGTGATCCGGGATGCATCTTGTGAAAGGGTCGCCGTGCTCACCATCACGGTCGGCGGCCCGATCCGGCCCGATGGTGTCACGATCAGGTTCTTCCAGATGCTGCCGGAACGGCCGTAGCCCGTGAAGTTCGCGGCGCGGATGGCCTTGGCACCAGCCGCCACGCCGGCAAAGGCATCGGCGCCGACGTGCGGTGCGTTGCCGACGAACCTGACCCTGGCCAGGGAGGTGTTGTCGACGAACGCGTGGTTCCCAATGGTCGTGACCGTGCGGGGCATGGTGACGGACGTGAGGCCGGCGCCACCGAATGCGTGCTCCCCGATGATCCTGACGCGGCTACCGAACGACACCGTCACCAGCTTCGAGTTGTTCTGGAACGCGCTGTCGCCGACATGCGTGACGCCGTTGCCGATCCTCACACTTTCCAGGGCGGACATTCCCCTGAATGCCCGGTCAGACACCACCACGACACTGTCAGGAATCAAGAGCTTGGCGATCGTGGCGTTGCCTTGAAACGCGGCTTCGCCAATCACGGTGACGGGCACCCCGGCCACGAGCGAAGGGATTTCGACGGCCCCACCGCTCCCGTGGTAGCCAGTGATCGTGCCCTGTGAGAACACAAAGTCGCCTTCCGACGACGTCAGTACGATCCTCTGTTCCAGCGCGTCGCAGCCCAGATGCGTGCTGGTGCACGAAGCAGCCGCGCTCTGGCCGCCATCGAAGTGGGCGGAGAACACCTCGCGACGGCGTCCTCGGCTCCGGCGGGATGCCCGGGCCAGACGAACAAGAATGGATCGCATGCGGGACTCAACGTGCGAGCGGGATGGGAAGGCGAGCGTCTCTGCCAACTCACGACACCCCGACGCTCGAGCCGTAATCAAACCATATTGTGCCGCTCGACGCACGCAATCGGCGGGTACGGCAGCGGTTCGGTCGTGTCGCCCAGACGCGCGTCGGGGGATGCCTGAACGATTGCACGATCGCCAGTGGCCCTGCACGAGCTCTCGTCAGTCGGTCGGCGGGCCGAGGGTCGGCACAGCATCCTGGTGAATACCAGGACGTCGTCGCCCGCCGGCCGACACGCCGTGCGCCGGCGAAGGGTCCAGGTCACTTCCCGCTCACGAGCAGGTAGCCGCGGGTCGTTCCGGACACCGTCGGATCGCCGGTGTTCATCGCGGAAAACAGGTCGGCGGCCGTGACCCACACCGGCGGGTACTTGTACCGTGCGACATCCAGGATCAGGAAGCGGTCAGACTCGCGGTGGTAGGCGGCCAACGGGGAATGATGCCCGCCCCCCTCCTGGCCGATCGCCTGCCGGAGGTAGTTCACGATCACGAAGTGGTCCGGCCGGGCAAGGTAGTCGCAGGCGCGGGCGCGAAACTCGCCGAGCGTGCTCGTGTCCGCATGGTGCACCGACAGCGTGACGGGCTTGGTGGCGAACACGGCGGCGAACTGATCCAACGACATGCCCTGCTCGCGGATCGTCGCCCGCGATACGACCGCCTCGGTCGCGGCATCGAGCACATTGGTCTGCGTGAACGTTCGGTAGGGGGCCAGCTCGGGCACCGCCGGCGCGGACACCTGCATCGCGTTGAGAACCATCGCCATGCTCGCCACGCCGCAGAACGACCGGTTTTCCTGGCAGACGAAGTGGCTTGCGAGGGGGAAGTAGGCCCGGCGAGACTCCGCCTGCACGAGGAACTGCTCGCCCTCATCGGAGCGGAAGTCGACGAGTCGCTCAGGAGGCTCTCCAACCGCGCTCGTCGCCGAGACGAGCAGCAGGCCGGCGAGAAGGTGGCGGATCGAGGTCATCATGACTGGACGTGGGCGACGGAACTGTGGAATCGGTCGTGCAGCGCATCGCGGCGGCCGATTGTTGCCGCCGGTTCCCGGTGACACAAGGTGCCCAGGCTGACTCGCCTGAGGGTCTCAGCCCGCGTAGGCGTCGTATCCGGTCTTCAGGATCAGCACCGCCACCACGGTGACGAACACCGGCCTGATGAAGCGCGACCCATGCCGCAGGGCGAGGTGGGTACCCAGGAGGCTGCCGGCCACATTGGCGACGATCATCGGGCCGACGAGGTGCCAGACCACGTTGCCCGTGGCGGCGAAGACTCCGATCGCTCCGACGTTTGTCGCCGTGTTGAGGATCTTGGCCGACGCGACGGCATGCAGAAAGTCGAAGCCGAGCACCCGCACGAAGAGAAAGATCAGGAAACTGCCCGTGCCCGGGCCGAAGAACCCGTCGTAGAGCCCGAGCAGGAACGCCATCCCGCTCGCCAGCCACGGCTCGGCCAGCGGGCCGTGGCGGGGCGCATGCACGCTG
The DNA here is from genome assembly GCA_046091445.1 of Planctomycetaceae bacterium. Classification (GTDB taxonomy): domain Bacteria; phylum Planctomycetota; class Planctomycetia; order Pirellulales; family UBA1268; genus QWPN01. Next base: position 7,498 of record JBJTBO010000068.1, read on the forward strand.
CCGAGGTCGGGCTCGAGGAGCATCTGCGCGAGCACGGCGGCCAGCATCAGTGGCAGGAGTCGACGCAGGAAGTCGTTGGGCACCAGCGTCACGGCCGTGGCGCCGAGGGCGGCGCCCAACGCTGCCGCGGCGACCGCCGGCAGCAGCGTGCGCCAGGAGAGCGACACGCGCCGCCCGTAGGACGCGGCTGCCTGGAGGGTGCCCGACACCATGACCACTTTGTTGGTTCCGAACAGTTCCGACGCGGGTGCGTGGGGGAACACGCCGAACAGCGCCGGCACCGACACCAGCCCGCCGCCGCCGGCGATCGCATTCACGAAGCCCGCAACGAAAGACGCGAGCGTGACGGCGACCAGGGAAAGCATCGGGACTCACGAGGCGGACGGCGGCCGGATGACGGCGGATTCTCACGCAGCCGGCCGGCTGCTGGAGAAGCCGGGCTTGAGTCCCACGACCGTGTCGTCGAACTGAGGGCGAGCGGCGCCGCTGCGACCGTCCATTCTCAACGGGCCACGGGTTACGGCACAATCGGTACGCTATGGTGGTAGGTACTACTTGCGTATTTCGGTTGCAGCAGGAGGGGCGCCGCTGGATCGAGCGCGTGGTCGAAAGGAGGAAAACGCTCGCCGTGTCCACGAGAAGGCGTGTCGCCTTCGGTGGGTGGTTTTCGGCAACGACCGAAACAGTCCACGCGGACGCACGCAGGGGTGTCCCTTCGATCCCGGATCCGGCCCGCCACGCCGACTCAGGAATCGTGGCTCGCACTCCGGCTCTTCAACGCCTTTCTCGTCCAAGCCTTGACGGTTCATGATGTCCAGTGGGAACCGAACAACCCGGCGTC
>JBJTBO010000069.1:0-24303 GCA_046091445.1 Planctomycetaceae bacterium
TTCCCCTGATGGGCGGCCCTGGCCGCCCATCAGGGGAAGGTGCTGATCTACGGGCTCGAGTCGCTCGACTCGGTGCCGCTCGCCCAGAAGCTCGCCCGGCAATGGGGCGAGCTGCGGCTGGGCCTCACGGAGCTCTCACCGGAGATCGCCGCCGAGTTGGCGAAGCATCGCGGCAACGAGGAAGACACGACACGGCCCGGCGTCGTCCACCGGCGGGCGGACGGCGCGGCGTCGGTGCTGCGGCTTGACATGATCACGTCGCTGTCGCCCGAGACGGCGGAAGCCCTGGCGGCCCACGAAGGCGTGCTCGTGCTCAACGGCCTCGTGTCGCTCGACCCCGCGGTCGCGGCCGCGCTCGCGAAGCGGGTCGGCAATCGCACAAACAACCGCACCGGCACGCTCGTGCTCAACGGGTTGCCCGCGATCTCCCCGGAGGCGGCCGCGGCCCTGGCGGCGTTTCCCGGGGAACTGGTGCTCAAGGGGATCACTGAGCTCTCGCCCGAAGCCGCGGCGGCGCTCGCCACGCATAAGGGCCGGCTCCACCTCACCGGCCTCATGACGCTGAGCCACGAGACCCGTGCCACTCTGCAAGGGCATCCCCGCGTTCTCCTACCGCGCTCGCCCGTGGTGGCACAGTGACGCCGATTTCCAGTGAAAACCTTGAGCCCCGCAGCCGAGGGTGCGAGCCTGACGGGTTTCCCATGGCCTGTCAGGGGAGTCTGGCAGGGGCGTGTTGACGGCCCTCGAAAAGGCGGTCGCGTCGCGGCAGGAGGTGACGAATGGGTATTGAGGCGTTGCCGAGGGCCGCCCGGCCGTCGCCACGCCAGAAGGGGTCAGGCATGCCGTTCGGTTTCCCTGAAGCGGAACGTCGTCCCGGACAGACCGCCGGGAGAAGCGATCAACCAGCGGCCTTCGGCGCGGACACATCGAGCTCGTTCATGAGCATCAGATCGACGCTGCTGGAGCTGTCGTCGGGCTCGAAGAGAATCGCGGTCCGTCCGGTCGGCGAAACCATCACGAAGTCGGGATGCGACACGGTGAAGGATCGGCCATCGACCGTCCGGATGATGAATGGGCGAAACGGCTGCTGCCGGATCGTCGCCCTCAACTGCTCACTCGTCATGGCGGGATTCTCCCCGAAGACGCGCTGCCGCAACGTTTCCGGGTGCCGTCGCGGTGGCACGACGGTCGTCACCATCATCTGGGCATGAGCCAGTTCTCGGTTTTCAGACCTGCGACGCGATCAAATTCCTCGGTATTGTCCGTCACGAGCACGGCATCGAGCGACTGGGCGTGGGCGGCGATCAGCATGTCGTAGGGACCGATCAGCCGGCCGCGTTTTTCGAGGCGAGCCCGGATTGGGCCGTACAGCCGCGCGGCGGCCGCATCGAAGGGGAGAACTCGAAACCCGGACAACAGGCTATCGAACACCCGTCTGTTGTGCTGCCGTCGTCCGCTCTTCGCGATTCCGTATTCGATTTCAGCGACCACGACCGACGAGAGATGGATCGCGGCGGCGGGAATGCCCTCCAGCCGGTCTGCAAGCCCGGGCCGTTGCTTGCTCATTGCGATCAGGATGTTCGTATCGAGGAGAAACTGCATGTCATCGATCCAGATCGACGTCGTCGAGCGGCAGTTCGACGATCCGCGGCAGATCGAGACCCCCCAGCGTCCAGGCCGCCCGAAACACATCGACCGCGGCACGCCTCGTTCGCGGTTCCGGCACGAGTCGAGCCACCGGCTTGCCGCGCCGCGCGATCACGATCTCCTCCCCGGCCTCGACGCGTTCCACGAGCGCGGAAAGGTGCGCCTTGGCCTCTGCGATTGCAACCGGTTTCATGGCCACCTCCGCCGTCGGATCCACCAGAAATGACCAATATGGTCAACTTCAGTGTATGACGCTCGGACGCGGAGCGTCAACGGCCGCGTCACCGGCGAGCCCGGTCGATGGCACGTCCCCACTGTCAATCCCGGGGCCCGGGTGGTGTGGGATCTGCGGGAATGAGGCCCAGGCCGGCGACGACGTCGAGCATCCGGCCGGCCACGACCCTCATTCCCGCGTGGTTCCAGTGATTGGCGTCGCGGAGCGAGGCATCGAGTGTGTCGACCGACGCCGTGCCCGGCACCGTGCGGCAGACCTCCTCGATGGCGGTGTTGGTGGCGGCGTAGCGCTCCATGAAGCGGGTCATCACGATCGGCGGGTCGCCGCCGATCTCCTGGCGCAGCCGGGCCAGGTGCGCGACGACGGCGGGCGTCCACACGTCGAGGGGCGTGCCCGCGATCGCATCGTTGATGCCGAGCGACAGGAGGACGACGGGCCGCACCTCCTCGTCGGCGAGGAGCCGCCGCGCCGCGGCCACGCGGGTGCGGAGCGTGCGGAAATACGCGCCGTCCGGCGCCCAATCGGCGATCCTGCTGCCCCCCTGGCCGGTCTTCACGAGGTAGACCGGCAGCCGGTCGGCCGGCCACCGCTCGGCCCGGTTGGCGAGCTCCAGCTCGAAGCCGTGGGTCTCCGTGGGCCGCAGGCCTGCATGGCCGAGCAGGTTGTTGGTGCCGATCTCGAGCGGCCGGAAGACGAGCGCGTCGTTGTCGAGGATCTGCACGGCGGGACGCGGGGCGAGCTCCTCACGGGTCGCCTCGGAGTTCAGGGCATACCCGCCGGAGTTGCTCTCGCCGGTGATGACCACGAGGAGTCTCTGCTGCCGCTCGCCCGCGGGCCCGTCGGCACGGGCCGCGGCGATCCCTCCGACCGCGATTGCGACTGTGAGAAGCCGGCGCCGGAGTCGGTGCTGCATCGCTCGTATCCTCCGCTTCGGGTCACGGTCCTCGGGCACGCGCCCGCACGCCCGGCGCGCGCCGCCGATCTCATCGTGCGGTCCTGGATGACGCGTGCGGTGGATTCGCCCCGCTGATGCGCGGACGGCACGATGACATACTATCCACCGTGCGGCGCCGATCCGACACGTCCTGTCGTGGTCGCCGTGAGCACCGCGGCGGCGAGGTATGGGCCCACGCCCCGATCCCATGATCCGGATGCAGCGCATCGTCGTCCTCGTCACCGCCCTGCTCGTCGTGCCGCCGGTGGCCGCGCATGCCGCCGACCCTGACGTGTCCCCGCCCCGCCGGGACCACTCGGCGCTGATCCTGACACAGCCGGCGTCAACGCCGGACGCAGGGCATCCCATCGGCAATGGTCGCATGGGCTCGATGGTCTGGACCTCGCCCGACGCCCTCCATCTCCAGATCAACCGGGTCGATGTCTTCGCCGTGAACCGCGACCATCAGGGCATGCCCGGCCAGCGGGGCAGCACCACGGATTACTGCGGAGGCATTGCGGGGGTCACGGTGCAGTTCGGTGGCCAGCCGTTCGCGCCGGGCGGCACGTCGTTCCGGCAGCGGCTTTCGCTCGGGAACGCCGAGTGTGTGATCGAGGGCGAGGGACTGCAGGTGCGGTGCTTCGTCTCGGCGGTGGCGGACGTGCTCGTGATCGAGATCGACGATCGACGTGGGCTTCCCGAACCGCTGAAGGTGATGGTCTCGGGCCTGCGCGAGCCGGAGGTCATCACGGACGATCACCGTGCGACCACGATGTTCCACGAGGTTCCGGGGCGGATCGTGCTGACGCAGCGGTTTCAGGAGCGGGACCATCACAATGCGTCCGCCGTCGCGGTGGCCGCCCACGGAGACGGCGCCGTCGCAGCGACCACCCGGTCACTGGTGCTGCCCGCCGCGCCGGGCACTCGAACGCTGCTGATCGGCAGCGCGGCAGACCGGCAACCCGGAGCGGATGTGACTGGGTCGGCCGCGGCCGTGGTCTCGGCCGCGGCGGCACACGCCGTGGAGGAACTGCGGGCCGCTCATCGGCGCTGGTGGAGCGCGTTCTGGTCACGGACCTTCGTGAAGCTCGGGAGTGCCAACGGTCTGGCGGAGGAGGCGGTGCGGTGGCGCGAGCTGCATCTCTATCACATGGCGAGCTCGTCGCGTGGCCCCTTGCCGCCGAAGTGGAATGGCTCGCTGTTCGTGACGACCGGCGACCAACGTCGCTGGGGCTCCCAGTTCTGGATCTGGACCACGGAGATGCTCTACATGCCGCTGCTGGCGGCCGATGCGGTCGATCTCACCGTTCCCTTCTTCGACATGTATGTCCGCCAGTTGCCGAATGCCGAGGCCGCCGCCCGGCAGCGGTGGGGAGCGGCCGGCGCCTATTTTCCGGAGACGACCTCGTTCGACGGCCCCACCGTCCTGCCCGAGGACGTGGCCGTCGAGCTTCAGGACGTGTTGCTCGGCCGCAAACCCCACACGGCGCTGTCGCCACGGGCGCAGGCCCTGTGCCGGTTCGACAGCCAGTTGCAGGTCGTCGCCAATCCCCACACGGGGCGCTTCAGTTGGATCAGTCATGTGGCCTCCTCGGGAAGCGAGCTGGCGGTCCAGGCATGGTGGCGCTACCGCTTCACCGGAGACCGCGAGTGGCTGCGCACGCATGCCTATCCGCTCCTCCGCGGCACGGTCGAGTTCTACCGGCACCTGGTGCAGAAGGGGCCGGACGGCCGCTACCACCTGACCGGCACCCACGCGCATGAGGACTTCTGGGGCGTGGGCGACAGCATCATGGATCTGGCGGCCATCCGCGGCACCGCCCCGCTGGCGATCCGCGCCGCCGAGATTCTCGAGCTCGATGCCCCGCTTCGCGACACCTGGAAGGAGCTACTCGAGAACCTCGCACCCTACCCGATGGGCAATGATCCGCGGGCCAAGGCCCTCGCGGGAAGTTCACTCGCGGACGACGTCTGGGCGGCGGGGTATCTGGGTGAGTGCGACGGGCAGCACAACCCGGAGGATGTGTGGCTGACGCCGGTATTTCCGTTCGAGGACTGGACGCTGGAGACCCGCGACGGCGCCACGGATGCGCTCGTGCAAAGGATCGTCGATCTCGCTCCCCGCCATGCTGCCGTCCTCGGCGGGGCAGCGCTCGGCACCGCGATCCGCTCGCCCATCGCCGCGGCCCGCGCAGGCCGGGGGAGCGGGCTGCCGCACGTGCTCGCGCGATACCACGCCGCGTTCGCCCCCCTTCCGAACGGCATGAGCCTCTTCGAAGGACCGACCGCCGCGTCCGTCGAGCATCTCGGACTGCTCACGATGACCCTGCAGGAGTCGCTCCTGCAGAGCGTCTCATCTCGTCCCGGCCAGCCGGAGGTCGTCCATGTGTTTCCCGCCTGGCCGGCCACCTGGTCCGCGTCCTTCCGCCTGCTGGCCCGGGGCGGCTTTCTCGTCTCCAGCGAGATCGATGAGGGGCAGGTGTCGTTCGTCGAGGTCGAATCCCGGCTCGGAGAGGAATGCCGCGTGCGCAATCCCTGGACCGGCGCGTGCCTCCTGACGGAAATCGATGGAGCGAGCCAGACACTCCGCGGCGAGCTGCTGCGTTTTCCCACGCAGCCGGGCAGGCACTATCGCCTCGTTCCACGCTGAGACACTCCGGGACGGCTGACGCCGTCGCCGTGAAACGTGGGAAACCGAACGGCCTGCTCCGGCGGCAGGGCCGGGACGTGCCCGAGGAGGCGGTCAACAGCCGGCCGACGGTTGCGACCCGGAGCCGTTCGGTATACCTTTTCGCTCGTCTCGGGAGGCACGCGCAGCGGGGGGCTGCCGGCCCGTTGCCCAGGCGCTTCGCAAGCGGACCCATGAGCACAGTCCACGCCACGCAGCCTGCGGTCACCTGCTTCGGCCCGGCCCGTCACAGCGTGGAACTCCGCGACATCCGCCTCCCCACCATCCGCGACGACGACGTCCTGCTGGAGGTCGCGAACGTCGGCGTCTGCGGGTCGGATCTGCACATGTGGCTCGGCGATCAGAGCTGGACCGTGCCGTATCCGCTGGTGCTGGGGCACGAGTTCTCCGGGGTGATTCGCGACCGCGGCCCGCGGGTCGCGGAGCAGTGGCAGGTGGGCGACCGCGTCGTCAGTGAAACGGCGGCGATCATCGATCCCGAGTCCCCGATGAGCCGCATCGGGCTCTACAACCTGGATCCATCGCGCCGCGGCTTCGGTGGTCAGGCGGACGGTTCGATGACGCGGCTGGTGGCGGTGCCGCAGCGCATCCTGCATCGGGTGCCGGCGCGGGTCTCGATGGAGGAGGCAGCCCTCACGGAACCCTGTTGCGTGGCCGACAACGCCGCGGTGCGCAACGCCAGGATCGAGCCGGGGGATCGGGTGCTGGTGCTCGGGCCAGGTCCCATCGGCATCCTGTCCGCCGCGATGGCGCGGCTTCAGGGAGCCTTCGTGGCCGTCGCCGGCCTGCCGCGGGATCGGCAGCGGCTGGAGATCGCGAAGCGGTACGACTGCGAGACGCTGGTCGACCACATCGAGCCATGGGCCTTCGACTGCGGGCCGGATCGTCTGGGCGTCGACGGCGTGATCGACACGACGGGCATCTCCGCGTCCCTGCAGACGGCGCTCCAGGTGGTGCGGCCGAACGGCTGGATTTCGAAGGTCGGTTGGGGGCCTCAGCCGTGCGGCTTCTCGCTCGACCCGCTCGTGCAGAAGAACGTGCGGCTGCAGGGCAGCTTCAGTCACCACTGGTCGATCTGGGAACGCGTGCTGCAGTTGATGGACGCCCGACGGCTGGATGTGCGGCCGGTCATCGGGGGCACCTGGCCGTTGGAACGGTGGCGCGAGGCGTTCGAGGCGATGCACGGCGGTGCGATCGTGAAATCGGTGCTCCGGGCGAACTGACCCATGGGATACGTGCAGATCAGCCTCGACTGTCCGGGATGCGATGAGGCGGTGCGGCTGTCCCGGCTGGCGATCCAGGCCGGCGTGCACTGGCTGGAGGCGGGCACAGGCCTCCTGCTCGGCTCCGGACTCGAGGGCATCCGCGCGCTGCGCAGGGAGTTCCCCGGCATGCCGATCATCGCCGACACGAAGATCATGGACGGCGGCTATCCGCTGTCGAAGTGGTGTGGCAGAGCAGGGGCGGACTACTCGGTCGTGATGTCCGCGGCGGGGGACCACGTGGTGCGCGGCGCACTGAAATGGCGGGACGAGTCCGGCACGAAGGTGATGGTCGACACGATGTACGAGCCCGATCAGCTGGATGCGTGCCGAAGGATGGAGGATCTGGGGGCCGATTATCTGGTTCTGCATCTGGGCTTCGAGGAACGTGCCGCCGAGCCGACCCGCAGCCCGCTCGACTATCTCGAACGGGTGGCCGGCCGGGTGTCGCTGCCGATCCAGGTGGTGGGCGGTCTGTCCGTGGACGACTGCCGGAGGGCGTTCGAGGCGGGCGCGCACAGCGTGGCGATCGGGTCGCCGATCGTGCCCGGTGAGTCCGATGGCCTTATGATCGATCAACTCGGCCGGATCGTCGAGCATGCGGCGGCAGTCGGCTGACGGGCCTGGCGACCCCGGTGCATGAACCAGCGGGAGCCGTGCCCATGAACCGTTTCCACCGGCGGCGCTTTCTCGAGACAGCGACCGTCGGCGGCGCGGCGGTCGTGCTGCCGGCAGCGTCCGGCCTGCACGCCGCCGACCCACCGCACCCGTCCGTGCGTGACGTCGGCGACAGGAAGCAGCTCTTCACGGACGGGAGATTCATCGCGGCATCGACCGGCGTTTCGCGCGCCGTCAATCCGCCGGTGAAGGCGGGCCCCATCCGGCTGTCGACGCCGGCGACGGGCTACGTCAACGGCGTCGTGGAGTACGAGGGCCGGTACCTCATGTACTACCGCAGCGAGGGCGGATACGCCGTGGCCACGTCGGTGGACGGCAGCGACTGGGAGTGCCCGGAGGTCACGGCCCCCGGGCCGTCGCCGGCCGCCGCGTCCGGCCGGCGGCCGGCCGGCGTGTTTCCGGGCTGCGAGGAGGGAGGCGTGTTCCTCGATCCGCACGACGTGGACGGGTTTCCCTTCAAGGCGATCTTCGGGATCATGCCTGCCGCCACAGCCGCCTGGGGGCCGAACCTCGCGGGCTGGGCCGCCCCCGACCTTCCGTCGCAGGACGGAAAGACGAAGCCGGGCATCAGCGGCGGACTCTACCTGTTCAGGTCGCGGGACGGCCTCCGCTGGGAATGCATCCCGAAGGTGGCCGTGCCGTTCCTCTGCGACACCTCGAACCAGACCTTCTACGACTCCCGCCTCGGCCGATACGTGGCCTACCTGCGCGGCTTCCCCGAGCAGGCTGGTTCGCCCCATCGCCACAGGCGGGTGGCGGTGCGGACGGAGACCGCGGACCTGATGGCCATGCCCTGGCCGTTCCGCAGGAACCCCGACCGGCCGGTCTCTGCGGACGGCTGCTTCAGCTACCCTCACGACGAGATGGAGATCGTCCTGGCGGCCGACGCGCGGGATCCCGCCAGGACCGATCTCTACAATCCATGCGTCCATCTCTACGCCGACGCGGAGGATGTCTACGTCGCGTTCCCGTCGATGTTTCGTTGCTATGGCTACGGTCAGCGCGAGAGCAGCCACGGCCGTGATTTCCGGGGGGACGCCGACGGCGATGGACTGTTCGAGGTGCAACTGGCGGTCAGCCGTGACGGCATCCATTTCGACCGCATCCGCACCCCCTACCTGAAGCCCGGGCTCACGCGCGACGCGCGGGGCACGACGGGCGACCTCGACCGGGGACTCGTCACGATGGGCGTCGGCATGATTCGCCACGGCGACGAGATCCATCAGTACTATCACGCCACACCGTCCACGCACGTCGTCGGATCCGTCGCCGCGGCCCAACGTGGCGCCGACCCCGCCGGCGCCGTCTTCCGTGCGGTCCAGCGGCTGGACGGCTTCGTGTCCGTCGACGCCAACGCGGACGGAGGCGAACTCCTGACGCCCGCCGTCGTCTTCTCGGGCGAGCGGCTCGTGCTCAACGCCGACTGCGGCGGCTCCGGCGAGATCCGGGTCGAACTCCAGGACGTGCACGGGCAATCGATTCCCGGACATGCGCTGGCCGATGCCGTGTCCATCGATCGCAACGGCACCGCGCAGGAGGTCTGGTGGAGGCAGGGCCCCGACCTCTCACCGCTCGCCGGCGTCCCCGTGCGGCTGCGGATCACGCTGCGGTCGAGCAAGCTCTACGCGTTCCAGTTCGTCAGCCGGTGAGTCGCGTGCCCCCGCGGCCGTCGTCCGACCTGCGGCTCTGCCCGGGCATGCCCGGGCGGGCGGAGCTCCCGGCGGGCCCACCAGGGCGGTGCGCAGGTTTTTCCCTGACCGCAGGGACGCCGGCCGGTCGATCCATGGTGTACCGATCCGATATCGGTATACTGTTTGATCGGGGCGGCTCCCGCGCGGTGCCGACGGCCCGCCGACCGTGCCGTCTGACACTGCCGGCCGATTCCCGGGCGAAGGGCACCGCGACGATGACTCGCTTACGGCGCATGCGCACCAGCCATCGCACCGGCCGCGTGCTCCTCGCAGCGGCGTGCTGGGAGCTCGTGGTCGGTATGGCGGCGACGACCGCGACCGTCGACGCAGCCCCGCCCAACACCTCCCTCGCAAGCGCCGCCGGCGGCGGGCTCGAACTCTTCGAGAAGAAGATCCGGCCGCTGCTGCTCGAGCGGTGCGTGGAGTGCCACGGCGGGGAATCGATCGAGGCGAGCCTCCGGCTCACGAGCCGCGAAGCGATGACGACGGGGGGCGACTCGGGGCCGGCGGTCATCGCCGGCAGGCCCGCCGAGAGCCTGCTCGTGCAGGTGGTCGAGTATCTCGGCGACATCCAGCTGCCGCCCGACGGCAAACTGGCGGAGTCCGACATCACGGCGCTCAAAAACTGGGTGGCTGCCGGCGCTCCGATGCCGGCCGCGCCGATCGTGGCCGTGGCCGACCCCGGGCCGCAGCGGGCGTTCGAGCCCACCGCCGAGCACCGCCGCTGGTGGGCGTGTCAGCCGCTCGCGCGCCCCGCTGTGCCGCCGCCGGCCTCGGGCGCGTCAGGGCCCGCCGCGGCCTGGCCGAGCGACAACATCGCTCGCTTCGTGCTCGCCGCGCTCGAGGCCCGCGGGCTCGCCCCCGCGGCGGAGGCCGACCGCCGCACCTGGCTGCGCCGCGAGACGTTCGACCTCACCGGTCTGCCGCCGACCGAGGACGAGCAGACGACGTTCCTCGCCGACGAGTCGCCCCGGGCCCACGAGCGGGTGGTCGATCGGCTGCTCGCCTCACCGGCCTACGGCGAGCGGCAGGCGCGGCACTGGCTCGACGTCGCCCGCTATGCCGACGCCTACCAGGCCGGCCCGCAGACACACGGCTCGTCGTCCGACTTCGAGCTGCTCGAGGCCTGGCGGTATCGCAACTGGGTCGTCTCCGCGTTCAACCGCGATCTCCCGTTCGACCGGTTCATCACGCGGCAGATCGCCGGCGACCTCGTCCGCGAGCCGCTCGACGGGAGCGACGATCCCGCCGCGATCGACGCGGCGGGCCTCACGGCGACCACGTTCCTCACGCTCGGCAGCTGGGACCACGGCGATGCCGACAAGGAGAAGCTCGTCGGCGACATCGTGGACGACCAGATCGACACGGTCGGCAAGGCGTTCCTCGGCCTCACGCTCGGCTGCGCCCGCTGCCACGACCACAAGTTCGATCCCGTCTCCACGGCCGACTACTACGCCTTGGCCGGCATCTTCCACAGCACGCGGACGCTCGGCGCGCTCGGTGGCAAGGGGGGCCATTCGATCCTCGGCCGCGTGCCGCTGGTGCCGGCCGCCGCGGTGAAGGCCCACGACGAGGCCAAGGCCGCCCTCGCCGCCGTCGTGAAGAAGCTCGCCGAGCTCGACAAGCGCACGCCTCCGCCCGCTGCCGACGACGCGGAGCGGGTGGCGCTCGTCGCCGAGCGCGAGCCGCTGGAGGCCGCGGTGCCGCCGGCGCCGCCTCGGGCGATGGCCGTGCAGGAAGGGGGCGTGCCCGGCGGGCTCTTCCCCAAGATCCAGGACGTGCCGATCCATGTGCGCGGCAGCTACACGCGGCTCGGCGCGGTGGTGCCACGGCGGATGCCCGCCTTCTTCGCCGGCGAGCAGCAGCCCTCGATTTCGGAGGGGAGCGGCCGCCGCGAACTCGCCGCCTGGGTCGCCTCGGAGACCAATCCGCTCACGCCGCGGGTGATCGTCAACCGCGTCTGGCAGTGGCACTTCGGCCGCGGCCTCGTGACGACCCCGAGCAATTTCGGGATGCTCGCCGAAAAACCCTCGCATCCCGAGCTGCTCGACTGGCTGGCCGCGACGTTCATCGACGAGGGCTGGTCGCTCAAGAAGCTGCATCGTCGGATCGTGCTCTCCGCCACCTACCGCCAGTCGAGCCGGGCCGAGCCGGCGGCAGTGGAGGCCGACCCCGACAACCGCTGGGTGGGGCGGTTCTCCCCGCGGCGGCTCGATGCCGAGGAGATCCGCGACGCGATGCTCGTGGTTGCACGCCGGCTGCCCGCGCCGGCCGGCGAGGCGGGCGTGGGCGGCCCGGCGGCCCATGACCTCGCGGCCCCGCGCCGCTCGCTCTATGTGCAGACCACGCGGTGGGAGCGGGGCAACTATTCCACGCTCTTCGACGCCGCCAATCCCGACGCCTCGGTGGAGGCCCGCAGCGTGAGCCCCGTCGCGCCGCAGGCGCTCTTCCTCTTGAACAGCGACTTCGTCGCGGGAATCGCCCGCGACATCGCCGCGCGTGTCGCCCAGGACGTGCCGGGCACCCCGGCCGACGCCGAACGCGGGCGGATCATCCGGGCCTGGCGTCTCGTGCTCGGCCGCGGCCCGGCGCCCGACGAGATCACCGTGGCCCGCGGGCTGCTCGCGGCCCCGGGCCCTGACGGAAAGCCGCCGGCTGACGGCACGGCGCGGCTTGCCGACCTCGCGCAGGTGCTCGTCTGCGGCAACGAGTTTTTCCATGTCGAGTGAGATGTTGCCATGAGAGTCGAGCCTTCCGTCCGCCCCTCCCGCCGTGATCTGCTTGCCATGAGCGGCGGCGGCCTGGGTCTCCTCGCTCTGGGCGATCTGCTCGCGGCGGAGGCGGCATCGTCTGTGCCGCCCGCGGGCCGCGCCGCGGCTGGCCCGCCCGCGCTGCCGCACCATCCGGCCCGGGCGAAGCGGGTGATTTTTCTCTACAGGCCCGGCGGGCCCTCGCACATCGACCTGCTCGATCCGAAGCCGCGGGTCACGGCCGACGACGGCAAGCCTCTCCCCTTCGAGATGCCGAAGCTCCAACGGGTGAAGACCGGCAACCTGCTCGCGAGCCCGTGGAAGTTCGCCCGGCACGGCCAGTCGGGGATCGAGGTGAGCGAGCTGCTCCCGGGGCTCGCCTCGCGGATCGACGATGTCTGCGTGATCCGCTCGATGGTGGCCGACAACATCAACCACACCGGCGCCGCCCTCCAGATCTGCACCGGCGAGCAGGCCTTCTCGCGACCGAGCATGGGCTCGTGGATCACCTACGGCCTGGGCACGGAGAATGCCAACCTGCCGGCCTTCGTCGTGATGAGCCCGGCGAGCGTGTTCCAGGGGGCACCGCTCTATTCGGCGAGCTTTCTGCCCGGAGGCTGCGCGGGCACGCTCATCCGCGATCTCGACCGGCCGATCGCCAACCTCGCTGACCCGCATGCCGTCGGCCCGCGGCAGCGGCGGCAGCTCGACGCGCTCGCGGCCCTCGACCGGCTCGGCCGCGGCGGCCCCCGGCCCGATGCGGCGGCCCTCGACGCCCGGATCGCGTCATTCGAGCTGGCCTTCCGGATGCAGGCCGAGGCCCCCGAGGCCTTCGACCTCGCGCGGGAAAGCAAGGCGACCCACGCCCTCTACGGCACCGACGACGCCGAGACGCGGCTCTTCGGCCGGCAGTGCCTCCTCGCCCGGCGGCTGGTGGAGCGGGGCGTGCGGTTCGTGCACGTCTTCGACGCGCCGGCCAACAACAAGTGGGACCAGCACGGCAGTCTCACGGCCAACCTGCCGAAGAACTGTCGGAGCATCGACCGGCCGGTCATGGCCCTGCTCACCGACCTGCGGGCCCGCGGCCTCCTGGACGACACGCTCGTGGTCTGGGGGGGCGAGTTCGGCCGCACGCCCACGGCCGAGGGGAAGGACGGCCGCGAGCACCATCCCTTCGGCTTCACGATGTGGATGGCCGGCGGCGGGATCCGCGGCGGGATGGTCCACGGGGCCACCGACGACTACGGCTGGCACGCCGTGCAGGACAAGGTGCACGTGCACGACCTGCACGCCACGATCCTCCACCTCCTGGGAATCGACCACGAGCGGCTCACCTACCGCTACGGCGGTCGCGACTACCGGCTCACCGATGTCCACGGCCACGTGGTGCGGGATATCATCGCCTGACCAATCCCCCGGAGCATCACACCATCGCACGCCAGGCTCCACGTCGGACGACACGCCGGCTCGCCCCCTCGGGTCGGCGCACGAGTGCGCCGGCAGGCACGGGCAGAGGCGCGGCCGGACCGCCGACGACGCGCCGGGACGCTGACGCGGGCGCACGGACGGAACGGTCGCACTCGATCTCGAAGCGGGTCGCACGGATCCTCGAGCAGGAGATCGTGGCCGGCACGCTCGCGGCCGGCGCGAAGATCGCCGAGCAGGCCACGGCCGAACGCCTCGGCGTGAGCCGCGTGCCGGTGCGGGAGGCCACGATCGCGCTCGAGCGCGACGGGCTCCTCGTCCGCTCGCCGACGGGCAGGCTGCGGGTACCCGCACTCGCCGAGCGGGACATGGCCGAGATCCTCGAGGTGCGCCAGTTCATCGAACCGGAGGTGGTGCGTCTGGCCGCCGAGCGACACCGCCCCGAGGACATCGCGGCGCTCGAGCGGAATCTCGCCGGGCTGCGGGCCGCGCGGGATCTCGCGCGGGTCTCGCTCTGCGACGCGGAGTTCCACGATCTCGTGGCCGCTGCCAGCCACCAGCCACGGCTGATCCAGGTGTGGGAGCTCCTGCGGGGGCAGTTCCTGCTCTGGATCGCCTGCTCACAGCGGCGGTTCGGCCGCACCGCCGAGGACATCCGCCGCACGACGCTCGCCCACCACGCCGCGATCGTGTCGCTCATCCGCTCCCGGGATGCCGAGGGAGCCGTTCGCTACGTCCGTGACCTGCTCGACGTGGCGGCCGACGAGATGCGGGATGCCTTGGCACGAGACGTCCGCAGTCGACCGTGACGCCCGGTGCGCCGCGGTGCCGCCACGCGTCGCGCGGGGCCATCGTGCGCAGGAGCGCGGTGCGGGGTGGCCGGATCGTCCTCGCCCGATCAGGCGACCGGCACGTCGCGGCCGATCACGGCGGCCCACTTGTCGAGGAACTCGCGGCGGCCGAAGAGCTCCGGATTGAGCACCCCCCGAGGCTGCCGCCCGAGGGAGAGGTCGAGCATCGCGCGGCAGGCGGCGGCGCCGATGTCGCGGAACAGCTCGTTCGTCCAGCCGATCGCATGCGGGGCCAGCAGGAGGTTGTCGAGGCCCGCGAAGCGGTCGAGGTCGATCGCGGGCTCGACGGCGAAGCAGTCGAGCGCGGCCCCCGCGATCCGCCGCTCGCGCAGGGCCGCCAGCAGCGCCGCCTCGTCCACGATCCCGCCGCGGGCGAGGTTCAGCAGGTAGGCCGTGGGCCTGAGGAGCGCGATCTCCGCGGCGCCGATGAGGCCGCGGGTCTCCGGGGTGAGCGGGCAGTTGATCGACACGAAATCGGCCGTCTCCAGGAGCTCGTGGAGCCCCGCCGGGCGACCGCCGCCGGCTGCGATCACGTCGGGGGCGACGAACGGGTCGAACACGATCGGCTGCCGCATGCGGAAGCCCGCCAGCATCGGCACGAGCGCGCGGCCGATGCCGCCGAAGCCGACGATGCCGAGCGTGCGGTCCCGCAGCTCGCTCCCCATGAAGGCGGGCCGATCGTCCCAGCGCCCCGCGCGGACGAGCCGATCCTTCACCGTCACATGGTGCGTGAGGGCGAGCATCCAGGCGACCGTGGCCTCGGCCATCGAGTGATTCACGGCCCCGGCGGTGATCATCGCCAGCACGTTCGCGTCGGTGCAGGCGGCCACGTCCACACCGTCGTAGCCGACGCCGAACCGCCCCACGGCCAGGAGGCTCCCGCTCTCGGCGAGCGAGGCCCGCGTGACCCGCGGCGTCATCACGATCACGCCGTTGACATCGCGGACCTGGTCGGCGGCGATCTCCGGCTCGTGCCGCGCGAAGCGGCTCACCGCGACGTGCGGGTGCCCGGTGAAGACGTCCAGGCCGCAGTCGGCATACCGCGGACTGCCGTCGGCGCGGGAGAAGTCGGCGGTGAGGGCCACGCGAAACGTGGGGCGGTCGTCGCTGGTCATGCCGACGCCCTCCAGGGATCGCCCTCGACCGTGCCGCACCGCTCGTCCACGACGATCCGCTCGGGCAGGGGCCCCGCATAAACCCAGATCATCTCCAGCGGCGCGTGCGACTCGTTCACGAAGTAGTGCACCCGGCCCCGCGGCACCATCGCGGTGGCACAGCCTTCGACCGCGTGGCGGCGGCCCTCCACGACGCAGGTGGCGGTACCGGTGACGATGCAGATCGACTCGTCGAAATCGTGCACGTGCGCGGGCAGGCGGCCGCCGGGCTGAAACCGGCCATAGCCGCCGCTCATCTCCAGCCCCGGCACGAGGGCGGCGCTGAAGAAGTCCACGAACTCGGAGCCCGGGCCGACCGCGAAGGAGCGCTGCGCCGTGCGGATGCGCGTCACCCGTTCCATGCCGGGCGCGCCCGTGGAGGCGGCCGGCATCTCGACGCGGGGGAAGGCCCGGGGCACGAGCTCGCGCTCCGGAGCGCCGGAGGCGAGCGCGACGTGCAGCCGCGCCGGCCGCGCGGCATCCGGATTCCGCGCCGCGTGGGGGGCCCACCGCGGTATCGCGATGGTGTCGAGCCGCGCCAGGAGGTAGGTGCGGCCCTCGACCGAGACCTCGAGCTCGCCGTCGAGCACCGTGATCGCCTCGCTGGCGGGATGTGCGTGCTGGTCGAGCTCGGCCAGCGGCGCGAACGTGACGATCCCCGTCGTGAGGGAGCGGGCGGCGTTGAACTGGCCGACCAGGGCCTCGAACGTCACGCCCGGCTGGAGCGTGACGGTGGCGCCGCCCCCGCAGCGGGTCACCACCTCACGGCGGTCGGGCCGCATGCGGTCCGGCGGCGCGGCGAGCACCGGCCGCACGACCGTGGCGTCGCGCGGGTCGAGGCTCGCGGCCGGCTGCCGGTCGCGGCCGGCGGCGCGGAGCATCTCGCGGGTCCCGCGGAGGAGCAGCCCGGCGTCGCTGCCGAGGCCGAGCATCTGGAAGCCCTGGCCGCGGCGCATTTCGAGATCCTCCGGCGAGCGCGTCATCACGCCGCAGGCTTTTCCGGCAGCCCGGAGGATGTCCTTCAGGGCCAGGATCTGCTCGGCCACGCCCGGCCCCTCCCACTGCCCGCGGTGGCCGGCGGTGGCGGAGAAGTCGGCCGGCCCGAAGAAGAACACGTCGGCCCCCGGAACGGCTGCCATCCGCGGCACCTCGGCGGCCGCCCGCACCGATTCGATCAGCGGCACGACGAGCACATGATCGTTCGCCTCGGCGGCATGCTCGGCGAGTGCCTGGCCCCAGACGGTGGCCCGCTCCCCGCCGATGCCCCGGCGGCCCTCGGGCGGGTAGCGGCAGTCGCGGAGCGCCTCGGCCAGCTGCTCGGCCGTCTCGATCATGGGCACCACGATCCCGTCGGCGCCAAGATCGAGCGCCCGTTTCGCCAGCACCGTGTCGCGCTCGGCGATCCGCACGAGCGCGACGGTGTCGCTGCGCACCGTGGCCCGCAGATGCTCGAGAATCTGGCTCCAGTCGAGCTGGCCGTGCTCGGCGTCGATCACGACCCAGTCGAGCCCGAGGGCCACCGCCATCTCGGTCACGCTCGCCGCGTCGAGCGTGACCCAGAGACCTGCGACGGAGTCTCCCGCCGCCAGCCGGCGTCGCAATGCCTGCAGCGCGCGCGTCTTCATGGATGATCCGGATCTCTCTGGGGTGCCTGTCGCCGAACGCAGCCAGGGGAGCGCATGTGACGACCTCCGCGAGGATCACCGCACGCGCGCCCTGGCATCGGCAGCGTACCCGAGGAACCGCGCGCGACGGATCGAACCACGCACGGGAATGGGCGGACAATGCCCGGGAATGGTACGCGGCGACCATCACGCGCAGGCCCGGCGCCGACCTTGCCGCGGTCCGTGGCTTCCACGACCATGGGCGGCTGGGCCGCGCCGCGGACATGCAGGCCACGACGGGAGGGAAGCCGATGGATGCCGTGCCAGCGCTCGTCGCCGCGGTGTCACCGGCGGGCGCCGTCGTCGCCGTCGGCCTGCTCTGCCTCGCGGTGGCGAGCTGCGTGGTGGCGGTCCTGCGGCCCTGGTCGTTCACGCTGTGGGTGATCGCGGCGGTCGCGACGGGCCTGGCGTTCCCGGACTGGTTCATCGGCGTGGGTGACTTCCGCTTCACCGCACTCTTCAAGCCGCTCCTGATGCTGATCATGTTCTGCATGGGCGCCACCCTGAGCGTCGACGACTTCCGGCGTGTGCTGCGGATTCCCGTCGCTGTGGCCGTCGGCCTGGTCTGCCAGTTCACGATCATGCCGCTCCTCGGTTTCGCGGTGGCCACCGCGTTCCGGTTTCCGTCCGAGGTGGCGGCGGGCATCGTGCTGGTGGGCGTCGCGCCCTCCGGCCTGGCGTCGAACGTCATGAGCTACATCGCCCGGGCGAACGTGGCGCTCTCGGTGACCATCACGGCCGCCGCCTCGCTGCTCTCGCCGCTGCTGACACCCCTGCTCATGAGTCGGCTCGCCGGCCGGATGATCGCGATCGACACCCCGGCGATGATGCTCGACATCGGGCAGATGGTGGTGATCCCGATCGTCGCGGGCCTCGGCTTCCACCACCTCTCGTCGACCATGCGCCGCTGGCTCGAGCCCGCGCTGCCGCCGTTGTCGATGGCCGGCATCATCGCCATGACCGTGCTGACGGTCGCGGTCGGCCGCGAGAATCTGCTCGATGTCGGCCCGCTGCTCTGCGTGGCGTGTCTCGTGCACAACCTCGGCGGCTACCTGCTGGGCTACGCCGCGTCCCGCCTCCTCGGCCAGGACCGCCTCACCGCCCGCACCATCGCGATCGAAGTCGGCATGCAGAACAGCGGCCTTGCCTCCGGCATCGCCGCATCGCTCGGCAAGGTGCCCACGCTCGGACTGGCACCGATCATCTTCGGTCCGCTCATGAACACGTCGGCGTCGGTGCTCGCCAACTGGTGGCGTAACCGGCCCGTCCATGACGGATGACGGGGAACGCGTGACGCGGCCGGCCGGCGGCGGAGGCCGCCACGGGCCTTCGGGGTCGGGTCACTCCGCGGCAGGAAGCTGATACCCCTCACGGTTGACCCGGATGCGGTAGAGGCTCCTCCCCGCGGTGATGTAAAGCATGCTGGCGTCCTTCCCGCGGGCAAACCCGACATTCGTGGGAACCTCGGTGGGCAGGTACGCGAGCTCCTCGCCCGCAGGGGAATAGACGCAGATGCCCGGCCGGTTCTCCGCCCGCACGGCGACCCACAGGTTGCCGTCGCGGTCCACGGTCAGCCCGTCGGGGCCGTCGAACGTGCCGTAGTCCACGAGTACCCTGCGGAACGTCGCCGTGCCCTCGGGGGAGAGGTCGTAGGCCAGAAGCGCCATGAAGCCCTTCCGCAGCGGTGTCGTCACCTTGTCGGCCTGGGCGGCCGTGCCCCTGTCGAGCCGCTCGATCGCGGTCGCCCCGTTGTCGTTGCTGACCACGTACAGCGTTTTCTGGTCGGGGGAGATCGCCACGCCATTCGGCTTGCCGGCGTCGGTCACGATGCGGTGCAGGCTTCCGTCGGTGTCGATCCGATAGACCGCCTGCACCGGCTGGTCGATCGGCTCGTGTCCGAGGTAGCGGGGGTCGCTGAAGTAGACGCGTCCCCGCGCGTCGATCGTGATGTCATTGGGGGAGTTGAGCGGGCGGCCCTGGAACATCCCGGCGACGACGTGGGTCTTCCCGGTCGCGAGGTCGGTGCGGGTGACACGGCGGCCGCCATAGTCGGCCCCCTCGGCGACGAGCATGCGGCCGCGGGCGTCGAACTTGATCCCGTTCGACATGCCCGAGGGGCTGCGAAAGATGGAGGTCGTGCCGGTGGCCGGGTCGAACCGCCAGCTATGCCCCGCCTCGAACGCCCCCTGCTCGTCGCGAGAGACGTGGGAGAACGTGATCTCGCTGAAATACACCTGGCCATCGGGGGCGACGGCGACCCCCTCGGTCAGCACCCGGCCTTCGAACAGTTTTTCGAGCTTCGCATCGGGCAGAAGGATCGGGCCCGACTGGGCCAGCCCGGGGCGGGCTGCCAGCGACACGCCCGTCGCGGCCAGGGCGAGGGGCACCAGGTATCGGCGGACGAACGCGCGTGGGATCATCAGAAGCCTCGTCGTCAGGAAGGAGGATGACATGTCGGGAGCGCAGCTCCCGTGAGAATCGCAGGTCGTGATGGGTGGAGGAAGTCTCGATGGAGTTCATCCGCCGCCGGAGGTGCCTCAGCAATCGGCCGCCACGGTCACGGAGCGCATCCGGCGGACGTGGAGGACCGGCTCGGGGGCGGCAAAAGTCTCCTCGCTGGGGCCGCGGCGGCCACACGCTCGTCGAGCGTTCGCCGACCCCCTTCGCCTCCCCTCCCAGACGGCCGGGGCGTCGCTCCAGCACAACCGAATCCCCTCATGTGCGCGACGCGATCAGGTCGCGGACGACCGTACCGTGGACGTCGGTGAGCCGGAAGTGGCGGCCCTGGAACCTGTGGGTGAGCCGGGTGTGGTCGATGCCGAGGAGGTGCAGGATCGTGGCGTTGAGATCGTGCACGTGCACCGGATCCTGCGTGACGTTGTAGGAGAAGTCGTCGGTCTCGCCGTGCACGTGGCCCCCCTTCACGCCGCCCCCGGCGAGCCACATCGTGAAGCAGCGCGGATGGTGGTCGCGGCCGAAGGCGGCGGGCGTGAGCGTGCCCTGGCAGTAGGCCGTGCGGCCGAACTCGCCCCCCCAGACCACGAGCGTCTCGTCGAGCAGGCCTCGCTCCTCGAGGTCCGTGACGAGCGCGGCCGCGGCCTGGTCGACGTCGCGGGCCTGGAGCGGCAGCTGCTTCGGCAGGCTCGTGTGCTGGTCCCAGCCCATGTGGAAGAGCTGCACGAACCGCACGCCCCGTTCCGAGAGCCTGCGGGCGAGCAGGCAGTTGGCCGCGAACGAGCCCGGCCTCGTCACGTCGGGGCCGTAGAGGTCGAGCACGTGCTTCGGCTCGGAGGAGATGTCGACGAGTTCGGGCACCGACGACTGCATCCGGAAGGCGAGCTCATACTGCGCGATCCGCGTGTCGATCTCCGGATCGCCCACCGCCTCGCGGCGCACCGCGTTGAGCGACACGATGTCGTCGAGCATGTCGCGGCGCCGGCCTGAGTCGATGCCGGCCGGGTTCGAGAGATGGAGCACCGGGTCGCCCTGGCTGCGGAACTTCACCCCCTGGTGCCGCGACGGCAGGAAGCCGCTGCCCCAGAGGCGGTCGTAGAGCGGCTGATCCTCCGGCCGGCCCGAGCCACGGGAGATCATCGCGACGAAGGCGGGCAGGTCGCGGTTCTCGCTGCCCAGGCGGTAGGAGAGCCAGGCGCCGAGGCTCGGCCGGCCCGCCAGCTGGGCACCGGTGGTCATGAACGTGATCGCCGGGTCGTGGTTGATCGCCTCCGTGACCAGCGACCGCACGACGCAGAGCCGGTCGGCCACCCGCGCCAGGTGCGGCACGAGCTCGCTGAACCACGCCCCGCCGGCCCCATGCTGTGCGAATCGGTAGGGCGACGCCGCCAGCGGAAACGACTTCTGCCCAGCGGTCATTCCCGTGAGCCGCTGGCCGTCGCGCACCGACTCGGGCAGCTCCTCGCCATGCCGCTTTGCAAGCACGGGCTTGGGGTCGAAGAGGTCGAGCTGCGACGGCCCGCCCGACTGGAAGAGATAGATCACCCGCTTCGCCCTGGCCGCCACGCGTGGCAGACCGGGAAGCCCGCCCGCCTCCACCGCGTCGTCGGCCAGGAGCGAGCGGAAGGCCGTCATGCCGAGGCCGAGGCCCGCGCCGGCGAGGATCGAGCGGCGGGAGACGGCGGCCGCGTGCGCGAGCAGTCCGGGCGTCGCGATGGTGCATGACGGGGGCTGCATGGCCTCACTCCCTGGTGAGAAACTCGTCGAGGTTCACAAGCACGCTGCCGACCGTGGTGTAGGCGGCGAGTTCCACCGGATCGATCCCGGCGGCGACCGGGCTTTCCCCTTGCGCGAGCAGGGCCCGTGCCGCCTCGGGTTCGGCGCGGAAGCCTGCCAGCCGCCGCTCGAATCCGGCCCGGAGCGTGGCAAGTTCGTGGGGCAGCGGAGCCCGCGCGGTGGCGAGGCGGAAGCCGTGGGCGATCCGCGCCTCCGGTGTGTCGCCTCCTTCGCGGATCATGCGGGCGCCGAGGCCGCGGGCCGCCTCGACGAACGCGACGTCGTTGAGCAGGTTGAGCGCCTGCAGCGGCGTGTTCGTCCGCGACTGCCGCACCTGGCATGTCTCGCGGCCGGCGGCATCGAACGTGGCGAACATCGGCACCGACACCGTCCGCTTGCGGTAGACGTAGAGGCTGCGTCGCCAGAGGTCGGGTCCGTGATCCTGCTCGTACGTCGTGGCCGCGGCGGCGAGCTCCTCCCACAGTCCGGCGGGCTGGTAGGGCTTCACCGACGGCCCGCCGAGACGCTCGACGAGCAGTCCCGAGACCGCCAGCGCCGCATCGCGGATCATCTCGGCCGAGAGGCGAAACCGCGGACCGCGGGCGAGCAGCCGGTTGTCGGGATCGGATCGGGCCGCCTCGGCCGTCATGCGTGACGACCGGCGATATGCCGCCGTGGTCACGATCTGCCGCACGAGCCGCTTCACGTCCCAGCCGTCGCCGCCATCCATGAGCTCGACCGCGAGCCAATCGAGCAGCTCGGGGTGCGACGGAGGGTCTCCCTGCAGTCCGAAATCCTCGACCGTCTTCACGAGGCCCAGGGCGAAGAACTGCTGCCAGATCCGGTTGACGAACACGCGGGCGGTGAGCGGATTGCGGCGATCGACGATCCAGCGGGCCAGCGCCAGCCGGTCGGCCGGCACGTCGGGCGCGAGGGCCGGGCCGAGCGCCTCGGGCACACCGGCGGTCACCGGCTCGCCCGGCGTGTCGTAGACGCCCCGCTCGAGCACGTGGGTCTGCCGCAGCCCCGGCACGTCGTGCATGACCATCACCGTGGGAAGCGACCGCTCGTATGCGTCGCGCGACCGCCGCGTCGCCCGCATTCGCTCCCACGACTGGCGAATGGCGTCGGGAGCTTCGTGCCGCACGAAGAAGTCGCGGAGCTTCAGGCGGCCCGCGGCGTCGAGCGTGCCGTTCCGGGCTGCCTGCACGAGTGCCGACACGGGCTGGCCGCAGGCGATGATCGCCGACTCGTCGGGGGCGAGCACGCGGTCGAAGAACCGCAGGTCGGCGAGGCCGCCGCGGTAGCCCTCGGCCGAGCCGCCACCGGCGAGCACGAGCGGCCGCTTCGACTCGAACCGGTTGCTGAGCTCGTCGCTCACGACCCGCACGGCGACCTGCCGACCATCGACGTGGAAGGCCACCCCCGAGGAGAGCCGCGAGCCGTCGTAGGTCCACGTGACGTGGCTCCACCGCCCGGCCGGCAGCGGGGCCTCGGTCTCGACACGGATGGCGTCGTCGAGGATGCGATTCGCGATCACGAGCTGCGGCCGCCCCTGCACGAGCCTCAGCTCGATCCCCTGCTGCAGCATGTCGGGATCCATCGCGGCATAGAGCGTGGCGTCGCGATCGGTCGCCGGGGGCACGAGCCAGACGGTGCCCGAGAAGGGCCGCTCGGTGTGGAACGGCGGCACGTGATCGAGCGGCACGGGACCCGTGCCGGAGATGCCGGCGGCCGTGCCGAACGGGCCGTCGATCGGCCCGACCTGGGGCGCGCCGTCGGCCGTCAGCCGATACACGAGCCCCTCGGTGAGCGTGAAGTCGTCGCCGACATTGGGGGCCACGACCGTCGCCTGCGCCACCCACGCCGCCTGGGCCGCCGCGAGCTCGGGCTCGACCGCCCGCCAGGCCGCGTCCGCCTCGTCCGCCTCGCTCGAGAGCTCGGCGAGCCGGCGGCTCTGGTCGCCGGTCGGCGCCACGACGAGCGGTGGCGAGTTCGCGTCGCGGATGCCCTTGCCCGGCTCGGGCACGCGGTTGAAGAAGTCGAAGAGCCGGTAGAAGTCGCGCTGCGAGAGCGGGTCGTACTTGTGGTCGTGGCAGCGGGCGCAGCCGGCCGTGAGCCCGAGCCAGACGGTGCCGGTCGTCTCGACCCGGTCCACCACGTATTCGGCGAGGAACTCCGCGGGGATGATGCCTCCCTCGGAGTTCGTGCGGTGGTTGCGGTTGAAGCCGGTGGCGATCCGCTGGTCGAGCGTGGGCGCGGGGAGGAGATCGCCGGCGATCTGGTCGATCGTGAACTCGTCGAACGGCTGATTGCGATTGAAGGCCTCGATCACCCAGTCGCGATACCGCCACATCTGCCGCGGACCGTCGGTCTGGTAGCCGTTGGTGTCGGCATACCGAGCCGCGTCGAGCCACGGGCCCGCCATCCGCTCGCCGTAGCGGGGCGAGGCGAGCAGCCGCTCCACGAGGTCGAGGTACACCCGCTCCCGCGCCGCACCGTCCGCCGCCGCATATGCCGCGACGAAGGCGTCGACCTCGGCGGGCTCGGGCGGCAGGCCGACGAGATCGAGGTGCAGCCGGCGGCAGAGCGTCGTGGGATCGGCCTCGGGTTCGGCCACGATGCCGAGCGCCTCGAGCCGCGCCTGGATGAAGCGGTCGGCTGGATGCCGGATCGCCGCCGCGTCACGGACGGCCGGCGGGGGCACGGCCACCGGCGGCACGAACGCCCAGTGCGGCTCGTACTCAGCGCCGGCCGTGATCCACGCCGCGATCACCCCGCGCTCGGCCTCGGTGAGCGGCGGCCCCGCGTCCAAGGGCGGCATCCGCTCGGCGTCGTCGTCGCTCATGATCCGGGCAAGCACGGCGCTGGCCGCAGGATCGCCGGGCACGATGGCCGCTCCGCCATCCCGCGGGGCGACGGCGGCGTCGCGGCGGTCGAGCCGCAGCTCGGCAGCCCGCGATCCGGCGTCGGGTCCATGACAGCGGAAGCACCTCTCGGCCAGGATCGGCCGCACGTCGGCGTTGAAGCCGGGCGGGGATCACATCGGCTCGGATGTGATGGTATGCTGCCCCTGAACGATAGACTCGGTGG
>JBJTBO010000070.1:0-8342 GCA_046091445.1 Planctomycetaceae bacterium
CGCATCGACGAACGCCACAAGTCGATCCTGCCGCCGCACGTCTGGGGCGACGGCAACCCCGCGGGGGTCAACCGGCGTGCGGCGGAGGAGATGAAGAACACGGCCCGCGCCGCCCAGCGGCTCGGCGTGTCGATCGTGAACGGGTTCACGGGCTCGGCGATCTGGCCGTTCCTCTATTCATTCCCGCCGGTGCCCGAGTCGATGATCGAGGCCGGCTTCGCGGAGTTCGCCGAGCGGTGGAATCCGATCCTCGACGTCTTCGCCGAGTGCGGCGTGCGCTTCGCGCTGGAGGTGCATCCGACGGAGATCGCCTTCGACCTCGTCACGGCCCAGCGGGCCCTCGAGGCGCTCGACCACCGTGAGGAATTCGGCTTCAACTTCGATCCGAGCCATCTGCACTGGCAGGGCGTGAGCTCCGTGGAGTTCATCCGCGCGTTCCCCGACCGCATCTACCACGTGCACGTGAAGGATGCGATCGTCACGCTCAACGGTCGCTCGGGCATCCTCGCGAGCCACCTGAACTTCGGCGATCCGCGCCGCGGCTGGGACTTCCGGTCCCCGGGCCGGGGCGGCGTCGACTTCGAGGAGATCATCCGGGCGCTCAACCAGGCGCGCTACGCGGGCCCCCTGTCGGTGGAATGGGAGGATGTCGGGATGGATCGCGAGCACGGTGCGGCCGAGGCGGCCCGCTTCGTGCGCAGCCTCGACTTCGCGCCGAGCGCGCGGCAGTTCGATGCCGCCTTCGCCGAGGACGCATGAGCACCGTGCGGAGGGTGATCGGCGGACTCGTCGTCGCCGTGCTCTGCGGGCCGGGAGCCCTGCGCTCGCATGCCGCGGGCCGCGAACCGTCGGCGGCCCTCGAGGACATCGACACGGCGTTCGCGGCGTCGGTCGCCGCGCTGGAGCGTCGCGCCGCCGCGCTCGGCGACGACAGGCTCGCCGCGCTGCTGCGCGACTGGGACCTGCCCGCGCCCGCGGATCGGCAGATCGCCTACGCGATCCAGCCGCGGCTCGAGCGCCCCGACTGGATCGCGGGGGAGGCGATGACGGCGGTCTGGGACGACTTCGTGGCGGCACGGAATCGTCGCGCGGCGGCCACGTTCGAGCACGCCCTCGACGCGGCCCGCGCACACCGCGACGTCCCGACACGGGCCGAGCGTGCCGCGTCCTCGGCCGATCGTCCATCCGGCTCGCGCCGATCGAGCGAGGCCATGCGGCTGGTCTATCGCACGCTCCGGGATGACCCCACGCACACCCGCGCGCGTGCCGCCATCGGCTCCGTGCGGCGCGGGGACGAATGGGTGTGGCCGCCCGCCGCCCGCCGCCTCGATCGGGGCGAGGAATACGACGCCGCCTTCGGATGGCTGCCCAAGGGCCGCCTCGCGCGGTACCGCGCGGGAGAGCGCCACGAGCGCGGCCGCTGGATCTCGGCGGAGGAGGATGACCGCCGCGTGCCGGACGTCGACCGCGGACGGCGGTTCGACTCCGATCATTGGGAGATTCTCTCCGCCGCACCGCTCGCCGCGGCCGCGGGGCTCGCCGCCCGACTCGAGGAGACGTTCGTCGTCTGGCAGCAGGTCTTCGGCACGATCGGCGCGACGGCCGACACCGTGGAACGGCGGCTCACCCAGACGAGTCCGCCACGGACGACCGAGCCGTTCGCAGCCGTCCTCTGCGCGGACCGGAGGCAGTTCGTCGCGGAGGTGGCGCGGTCGGTGGCCGTGCCCGACCACGTGGACGGGCTCTACTGGACCCCGACCCGCACGGCCTGGTTTTTCCACGCCGAGCCCGCCGGGGGCGACGGGGCGCCGCGTCCCGACACGGTGCATCACGAGGCCACGCACCAGCTCTGCGTCGAGGCCGGCGACCCGTCGCGCACGAGCAAGCTCGCGGGGGAGCGCACGGGCTTCTGGGCCATCGAAGCACTCGCCTGCCACATGGAGTCGATCCGCCCTGCCCCTGCGGGATGGACGGTGGGTGGCCGCGACGCGGGCCGTGTGCCGCGGGCTCGCGAAATCCTCATCGACGAGGAGTTCCAGGTGCCGCTCGTGCGACTGACCGCGCTCAGCCGCGAGGACTTTCAGTCCCACGAGCGGCTCGAGGACCTCTACGCACAGACCGCCGGGCTCGCCGATTTCCTCATGAACGGCTCATCCGGGCGGTACCGCGAGGCCTTCCTCGAGTACTGCGGCCGCGTCTACGCGGGCACGGCCGACGCGGACACGCTCGCGCGGTTGTGCCGCACGTCCTATGCGGAGCTCGACGCCGCGTATCGAGCCCACCTCGCTGGCGAGTGACGCCGACGGCATGGCGGGCGACGCATCGCTCTGTAGACTTTGCGGGCCATCCATGCACCGCGGGGCGGCCGTCGTCACGCCGCCGTGACCAAGGAGACACGATGACCCCGACTGCCACAGCCACCTCGCCCGACGTCGACCGGCTCGCCATCGACACGCTCCGCACGCTCGCGATGGATGCGGTCGAGGCGGCGCGGAGCGGCCACCCGGGAACGCCGATGGCCCTCGCGCCGGTGGCCTACACGATCTGGCGCGACTTCCTCCGCTACGACCCGCTCGACCCGACCTGGCCCAACCGCGACCGATTCGTGCTCTCCTGCGGCCACGCGTCGATGCTCCTCTACGGGCTCATCCACCTCGCGGGCATCCGACGCGGCGGGCCGCACGACCCTCACCATGACGAGCCGGCCGTGCCCCTCGCGGCGATCGAACGGTTCCGCCAGCTCGACAGCGTGTGCGCGGGCCACCCCGAGCATCACATGACGGCCGGGATCGAGACGACCACCGGTCCGCTGGGCCAGGGCTGCGGGAATTCGGTCGGCATGGCGATCGCATCCGCGTGGCTGGGAGCGCGGTACAACCGTCCCGGCGAGACGCTCTTTGACTACAACACCTCCGTGCTCTGCAGCGACGGCGACCTCATGGAGGGCGTCGCGGCGGAGGCCGCGTCGCTCGCGGGCCACCTGCAGCTTTCCAACCTGTGCTGGATCTACGACGACAACTCGATCACGATCGAGGGGGACACCGACCTCGCCTTCCGTGAGGACGTCGGCACGCGGTTCACGGGGCTCGGCTGGCGCGTGGAGCACGTGGCCGACGCGAACGACACGGCGTCGCTCCACCGGGCGCTCGAGGCCTTCCGGCGGGAGTCCGCGAGGCCCACGCTCATCATCGTGAAGAGCACCATCGGCTTCGCGGCGCCGTAGAAGGCGGGGTCCCACGAAGCCCACGGTGCCCCGCTGGGCCCCGACGAGATTCGTGGCGCGAAGGCGGCCTATGGCTGGCCGGTCGACGCGTCGTTTCTCGTGCCCGCCGACGTGCCCGCACGTTTCGCGGAGACGCTCGGCCGTCGAGGGGCGGCGGCCCGCGCGGCATGGAGTCGTTGCCGCGCCGGGCTGCCGCCCGACACCTCAGCGGAGCTCGAGAGCCGCCGCGCCGGTCGCCTGCCCGCGGGATGGGACGCCCGCGTCCCCTCGTTCCCGGCGGACGCCAAGGGGCTGGCGACACGCGTGTCGGGGGGCAAGGTCCTCCAGGCGTTGAGTGCCGGTGTGCCGTGGCTCCTCGGCGGCTCGGCGGATCTCGCTCCATCGACGATGACGCTCGTCCCGGGGGCGGGCAGCTTCGGGCCTCACGATCGCGCGGGCCGCAACTTCCATTTCGGCATCCGCGAGCACGCCATGGCGGCGGCCTGCAATGGCATGGCGCTGAGCGGGCTGCGTCCGTACGGCTCGACGTTCTTCGTCTTCTTCGACTATCTCAAGCCGTCGCTGCGGCTCTCGGCGATCGGCTCGCTCGGGGTCATCTACGTGCTCACGCACGATTCGATCGGCCTCGGTGAGGATGGCCCCACCCACCAGCCGATCGAGCAGCTCGCCAGCGCCCGGGCCGTGCCGGGACTCTCCGTGTTCCGTCCCGCTGATGCCAACGAGGTGGCCGAGACGTGGCGCGCGGTGATGGAACGGAGCGACCGGCCCGCGGTCATCGTGCTCTCCCGGCAGAACGTGCCGACGCTCGACCGCACCGGACGGGGCGCCGCCGCCGGAGTCGCCCGTGGAGGCTACATCCTGCAGGAATCGGCGGGCGGCCCGCCCCAGTGCATCCTCATCGGCACCGGCAGCGAGGTCCAGATCTGCCTCGACGCGGCGGGCCTTCTGGCGACCACACGCGTGCGGGCGCGGGTGGTGAGCCTGCCCTGCTGGGATCTCTTCGCGGCGCAGGATGCCGACTACCGCGAGCAGGTCCTGCCGACGAGCATCACCGCGCGGGTCGCGTGCGAGGCCGCCTGCGGCTTCGGATGGGAACGCTGGATCGGGCCGCGCGGTCGTGTCGTGGGCATGTCGGGATTCGGCGCCTCAGCGCCCGCTCCGACCCTGTATGCCCACTTCGGGATCACCGCGGAAGCGGTCGCGGCCGCGGCCCGCGATGCGCTCGCCACGACCTGAACGATCGATCGGCCGAATCGCCGGACTCGCCCGGATGTCGGACCCGCCGACGGCTCAGGGCCGATCTCAGGGCTGGTGATGTGAGTCACCGATCACGGCGTCGTCAGGATCGACGCCCGCGGCGACGGAACCCCGGTGGTTGCGGTAGAGGTGATCGTCCCGGTGGAGCGTGTGGGGACGGAGCGTCCTGATGCGACCATCCTCAAAGAGCACGTGGTGGGTGCCATCGGGATGGTTGCTGCTCTTCTCGCAGCATTCGTCCGGCGCATCGGCCATGATCGGAAAGTCGCCACGCCGCAGATTGAGGTTGGGCTGAAGGACGCCGGCCGAATTGCGGTGGCCGAGCGTGTAGCCGTAGTCACCCCCCATCGTCTCGACGAGCTCCTCGAATCGCGGCGTGCCCACCGCGGCCTTCAACTCGTCGAGCGACGGCACACGAAAGCCTCCCCGTCGGGAGAGCGTGGAGTCGGGGCAGAGCACCGTGCCGTCGTCCGCCACGATCCGCTCCTCCGACACGAGCGTCGGCGCGTAGAGGCCGGCCCGCGACAACGGACCACTGTCGGGGGGCGTGGGATAGAAGCGGTGGGATTCCGCGTAGCCCTGCAGTGACGCGGAGAGCTGCTGCAACCTCCGTTCGGCGCGGCGGGCCCGCGACTCCTCGATCGCGTCGAGGAGCAGTGGGGCCACCAGCACGCATGCGGCCAGCGCGCTTGCGCCGATGATGAGCCGATCCAGCCACGATCGCGAACCCGCCGCAGTCCAGTCGCCATCGGCGGGAGAGAGGCCTGGTGACGGGAGAGTGCCCGCGCCCACGGGCCTCGGCCGGGGCGACCGCCGCCCCATCTCGTCGGGAGGCGGGGCGACGGAGGCCGCGGCCACGAAAGCGAGCGTCCGCTCCGTCAGGCCGCGCGGGGGATCGAATGGCTCCCGGTCATGCTCGAGCGGTTCGAACGCGCCCCGCAGCACATCGAGGTCCCGCTGCAGGCCGTGCACAGGATTCACGGATGCAAGCGCCGTATCGACCTCGCGCGTCTCGCGGTCGTCCAGCACACCGAGCAGATATCCGATCAGGTCGTGTCGGAGATCCTCGGGTCGGAGATCCGGTTCCTTGACCATGGTTCGTGTTCCTCATCCACGCTGCGATGCGACCGGAAGCGGTCGGACATCTCAAGGTGCCCTGGTGCTTCGCCACGTCTGGTTCAGTTTCAGTAATGCCGCATTGAGCCGACTCTTCACCGTGCCGACCGGAATCCCGAGGACGTCGGCGGCCTCCCGATACTTCATTCCCTGGTGGTACACCAGCACGAGCGTGCTCCGGAGCGCGTCGGGCAGTTCATCCACCGCGGCGCGCACCCACGCGCGTGCCTCCTCCTCTTCGATGCGGTCGGAGGCCGCGGGCACGTTGCCGGCGAGCATCTCGATGAGCGTGCCGACGTCGTCCGTCGGCCCTCGGCCATCGAGGCTCGCCATGCGATGCCGTCTGTTGCGCCGCTGGGCGTCGATCGCCTGATTCGTCGCGATCGTGTAGAGCCACGGTCGGAACCGTCGGCCTTCCTCGAACTGATCCTTCTTGAGGTGGACCTGGAGGAAGGTCGCCTGGAAGACGTCCTCGGCCATTTCCGCGTTTCCCAGGTAGCGGCGGAGATAACTGAACAGTTCACGTTCGTACCGCCTCACCAGGGTTTCGAACGCAGCCGGATCGCCGCCCGACTGACACCGCCGCAGCAGTTCCTCGTCCTGCACGGTGCCACCGGACGCACCATTCCCCTCGACGGCAGTCATGCCGCCCCGAGAGGACGACCGGTCGGTGTCGTGCAGATCCATCCTCGGTACGGACCCCGCCCGGGCCCGGTTCGTCGGGAGCCGAAAAAAACCCGTTACGGAGTATACCCGCGGCGTCCGTCGCCGGCCTGCGACGCAACCTGTTGGAGGATTTGACTTTTCGGCTCGCCGGCCGGACATTCCCGCCATCGATGGACGCCACGCACCGCTACCGCTGGGCCACGCCGGGCGACGTCAACGCCTTCTGCGGGCTTGCGATCGACAACCTGGCCGGCCTCGTGCTGACCGTGTCGCTCCTGGCCACGGTGTTCGGCTATCCGGCCGATTTCGCGCTCGCCCACCTCGTGCCGGGGACGGCCCTCGGCGTCGTCGTGGGCGACCTCCTCTTCACCGGTCTGGCCTTCCGGCTCGCGCGACGGACCGGACGCACCGACGTCACGGCGATGCCGCTCGGGCTCGACACGCCGAGCACGTTCGGGATGGTGTTCTTCGTCGTCGGTCCCGCCTATGCCGCGGCCCGCGGGGACGGCCTCGAGGAGATCGCGGCGGCACGGCACGCCTGGCACATCGGCATGTGCTCGATCGTGGCCAGCGGGCTCTTCAAGCTGGCGTGTGCCTCCGTGGCCGGACCGATTCACCGGCTCGTGCCCCGCGCGGCACTGCTCGGCAGCCTGACGGCGATCGCGCTGGCGCTCATCACGTTCCTGCCGACGCTCGAGATCCTCGCGTCTCCCCTCGTCGGCCTCGTCTCACTGGGGATCGTGCTCGCGAGCCTCACCGCCCGCATCCCGGTCCCGGCCGGCGTGCCCGGCGCATTCCTCGCCGTTGTGGCCGGCTGGGCCACCCACGCGGCCGGCACGGCGTTCGGCTGGATCCCGACCGTGGCGGCCCACGCGCCGATCGACCCGGCCGCGGCGCTCTGGCCCACGGAATGGCTCGCGGCACTGCGGCTCGAGTGGCTGACGGCGTGGAACGATGCGATCCCCTACCTGCCCATCGTGATCCCCTTCGCACTCGGCACGGTCGTGGGGGGCATCGATTGCGCGGAGAGCGCGGCCGCCGCCGGCGATGAGTACGACACCGGTCGCGTGATCGCGGTCGAGGCCGTCGCGACGCTCGTCGCCGGGGCCTGCGGCGGCGTCATCCAGACCACGCCCTACATCGGTCACCCGGCCTACAAGGCGATGGGGGGCCGCGCGGCCTACACGCTCGCGACGGCCCTCTTCATCGGCGCCGCGGGGCTCACCGGCACGTTCGCCTGGATCTACGAGGCCGTGCCGGGGGCGGCCATCCTGCCGGTGCTCGTCTTCATCGGGCTCGAGATCACGGCGCAGAGCTTCCACGCGACGCCCGAGCGGCATTACCCCGCCGTCGCGATCGCGTGCGTGCCGGCACTCGCGGCGCTCGTGAAGATCCAATCCGACAAGCTGCTCGCGGCGGGGGCCGAGCCGTCACCGCAGCTCGCCGGAGAGCTGTTCTGCGTGCGGATTCTCGCGGCCGGGTTCATCGTCACGAGCCTCCTGTGGGCGGGCCTCGTGACGGCCCTCGTCGATCACCGTCTGGGACGCGCCGCGGGCTGGGCCCTGGCCGCTGCGGCACTCACGCTCTCGGGCGTGATCCACTCGCCGTTCGCCGACGGCCGGCTGTTCCTCCCCTGGGCCATCGGAGAACTCCCCGCCGAGGCGGCCGGCCGCACGCCATGGCACCTCGCCAGCGCCTACGCCGCGCTCGCGATCCTCTTCATGGCGTGGGCCACGACGCGTGGGCCGCGGCGCGACCGTCTGGACTGACGGGTCTTCGCACGCGAGACAGGGGACCGCGGTGCTGGACCGTCGCCACCGTGCCGCGGTTTCGCGGCCGGTCTCGCTATTCGAAGCCGTGTTCACGATCAGGACGCGGACCGCCGCCACCGCAGCGGGGTGCGCGGCATTTTCGTGAACCGCCGCCGGACAGCCGAAACGCCCGAACTCGCTGCTGACGAACCGTCCGGCAGCCCCGAGACCGTTACCAATGTGCCGTTGACCGTTCTATGCTTACCCCAGCGGCCGAATGAGTCTCGATTCGTGACCTCACCGCAGTTTGCCGCGTGTCGGAGTGGCGG
>JBJTBO010000071.1:0-8341 GCA_046091445.1 Planctomycetaceae bacterium
GCGTCTTTCCCGTGCCGGTCGGTGCGTGCAGCACGCCGCTCGTGCCCGCCTCGACCGCCCGCCACGTCTCCAACTGGAATGCGAACGGCGACCAGCCCCGACGCGAAAACCAATCGGCAAAGCGATCCACTGCCGCCATCGCGGGGGCCGCGTGCCGCGCCGACGGGGTCCGTCGCCGCGGTGGTGTGCCGTCGATTCGTGGGGGCATCGCGTACTCGAGCGCGCGGGAGCCGAAGCGCGAACGGCGCGCCTCGGCACGCGTTCTTCTACACGATGCCGGCTCGGCACGTCCGCGTGCGGAGCCAGTCATGCGCCGGCGAGGCGGGTGCGGGGCGTCGCGTCCGTTCGCACGCCTGGAGGCGTGCGCCACAGGGGGGCATCGTGAGCAAGCCGGGAGGCGACCGCCACCGCGTGTACTGGTCCGCCCGCCTGGCGGCGGGCGCCACAGGGGGGAATCATGCCAGCGTCTGGAGGCGTGCGCCACAGACCTGGCCTGCGCTCAGCGGGGGACGCCGCCGGGGATCCTGCGACGCAGATCGTCGAGCGTGCCCGCCTCGCTCGGCTGCTTGTCGCGCCGCCACCGCACGATCCGCGGAAAGCGCACCGCCACTCCGGACTTGTGCCTCGTCGAAGCGCTCACGGCCTCGAAGGCGAGCTGGAAGACGAGCATGGGCTCGCAGATGCGCACCGGGCCGTGCTTCTCGAGCGTCGTCGCCCGCACGATCCGGTCGACCTCGACGATCTCCGTGTCGGCGAGGCCGGAGTAGGCCTTCGCCACCGTGACGAGCCGGCCCTCGTGCCACAGGCCGAGCGTGTAGTCGCTGTGCAGCCCGGCGCGACGGCCGTGACCCGCCTGCGCGTAGAGCAGCACCGCGTCGATCTCCAGCGGTTCGATCTTCCATTTCCACCAGTCGCCGCGCGTCCGTCCGACACCGTAGGGACTCGCGCGCCGCTTGAGCATGAGCCCCTCGACCCCGCGACGCCGGGCCTCCGCGCGCAGGAGCCCGAGATCGGTCCACGAGGCAGCCGACACGACGGGCGAGAGGAAGATGGCCGACGGCACCTGCGGCGGCCCCGCGCCGTGCGCAGCGGTGCCCGCCGCGAACGGCGTGGGCACGATGCCCTCGAGCCGCAGGCGACGCTCGTGCAGGGGCCGCCCGCGGAGGTCCTCCCCCCGCTCCTCGAGCAGGTCGTAGGCGACGAAGACGCAGGGAATGTCCGCGAGCAGTCGCCGCGTCACCGTGCGCCGGCCGCTCCGCCGCGAGAGCATCGAGAAGCCGAGCAGGCGCCCCCCGGCGACGGCCAGCAGCTCGCCGTCGAGCACGGTGCCGGCAGGCAGCGTCGCACCCGCCGCGACGATGTCGGGGAAGGCCTCGTTGACGAGCTCCTCGCCGCGGCTCCAGACCGCGACGTCGCTGCCACGTCGCACCAGCTGCGTCCGCATACCGTCCCACTTCCACTCGGCCTGCCAGTCGGCGACGCCCCCGAGCGAGGCGACGTCGTGCCCCTCGGCGCCGTCGAGCGCCGAGGCGAGGAAGAAGGGATAGGGCCGGCGGTCGTCCGCGTCGTGCCGCTGGGGCGCGAGCAGCCGGCGGTAGGCCTCGCCGTCGACGACGTCACCCCCCATGAGCCGATGCGCCATCACCGCGGGCTCGACCCCCGCCACCTCCGCGAGCGCCCGGGCGACGAGCGTGCGTGACACGCCGACACGGCAGCCGCCGGTGAGCAGCTTGTGCCACACGATCCGCTCGCGCGACGCGAGCCGTCGCCAGGTCGCCAGCACGACCTCGCGCTTCCGGGCCTCGGTCTCGTGCCGCAGGCTGTGGATCGTCGTCCGCATGAGCCGCGCGAGGCCGACGTCCGCCTCGTTCGCCCCCGCCGCTTCGTCGGCGGGTGTGGCCGGATCCGGCAGGATCAGCGCGAGCGTCTCGGCGAGGTCGCCGACGTGGGCGTAGCTCTCCTCGACGAGCCACGGTGGCAGACCCGTGACCTCGGCCGCCCACTGCCGCAGCATGCTCGTCGGGACCGCGCGGATCTGCCGCCCACCGGACAACACATCGATCGCGCAGGCGGCGTCGTCGGGCGGCGCGGCCCGAAAATACGCCACGAGTGCCTCGAGCTTCTCGCTCGTTCGCGTCGTGCCGTCGAGCTGCCAGAACAGGTCGGTGAACGGTCTCATTCGGCCGTCCCCCGGATCCCGGCCGCGGCGGCGTCCGCGTCCGCCCCGGGCGACGGGGCGGTGCCGCTCGCGGGCGCCTCCGGGTCGTCGTCCTCCTCGACGCCGACCGCGTCGGGCGAAGCCTCGCCCGTGAACCGCGTGGCGAGCGGCGCGGCATCGAGCCCGCGTTCCCGCAGCAGGCGGGCGAGCGGGTCGGCGAACCCGTGGGTCACCAGCACCCGACGGGCGCTGCTGGCCTCGATCGCCGCGAGCAGCCCGGGGAAGTCGGCGTGGTCGGACACCACGAAGCCCTGCGCGAATCCGCGCCGTCGGCGCACGCCGCGGAGCGTCATCCAGCCGGAAGCCATCGCGACGCTCGTCTCGCCGAAGAGCCGCAGCCACGATCCTCCGAGCACGCTGGGAGGCGCGATCACGAGCGCCCTGCCGCCACCGACGCGTCGGGCGCGCGGCGGCACGCGGTCGATCGGGGGGAGCCTCACGCCGCTCGCACGGTAGGCCTCCACCATCGTCATCACCGCACCGTGCGCGACGATCGGTCCGATCGACGGATCGACCAGGGCGGCGAGCCGCTGCGCCTTCCCGAGCGCATACGCGAGCACGACACTGGTCCGACCCGCGTCGCGATTCCCGCGCCACCATCGGTCGAGGTCCGCGGCGATCACCTCCGACGGGGGCCAGCGGTAGACGGGGAGCCCGAATGTCGACTCCGTGACGAGCACGTCGCAGCGGACGGGCTCGAAGGGCGCACACGTCGGGTCACGCTCGAGCTTGTAGTCCCCGGTGACGACCCACGTGGTGCCGCCGTGCTCGAGCCGCACCTGGGCCGACCCCAGCACGTGTCCGGCGGGGTGGAGCGACACGCGCACGCCGTTGATCAGGACCGATTCACCGTGCCGCACCACGTCGATCGGTGCCTGGCCACCCATGCGGCTGCGCAGCACGAGTTTGCCCGGCGCGGCGCAGAGGTACCGATCGCACCCGCGCCGTGCATGGTCGGCGTGTGCGTGCGTGATGATCGCGCGTGGCACCGGCCGCCAGGGGTCGACGAAGAAGTCACCCTGGCGGCAGTAGAGCCCCGCTTCCGTGACCTCCACCAGGTCCTGCATCGAGTGCCGCGGGACGGTCGACCCGCGGGAGCCCCTCGGTTCGCGGGCACCGCGGCCGGCGGCCGGCGATTAGCGGTACGCCTGGGCGCCGACGGCCGGGAAGCGGTACCCGCCGAATCCGAGTGGAGCGTAGCGGGGCCAGTCCCCCGGGACGACCCCCGGCGGCGTGCCGTACATCTTCCAGGTCGGCGTGCGGGGATTCGTCGGGGGCACGAAGTACTTGGGGCGCTGATGGGCTCCGGTCTCGTAGGGCGAGGCACCGGGGGCGTAGGGTGCCTGGTCGCGAGGCGTGCCGAGCGAGGCGGCGGATCGCGGCCCGCTGAACCGCCGCCAGCTTTCGCCACGGGCCTCGCCGCCGGCCAGCACGAGGGCCACGAGGGCGACCCCGCCGGCTGCCAGCATGGCGACGGGTGGAGCGATCGATCGAGTGCCCGTCATGGTCGGTCCCCGAGTCGTGGGCCCGACGTGTCCTGTCGTCGCCGCCCGCTCCGAGGGTATCGGCAGCCGGGGACGCGGTCGTCGATGCCGCCGACAGACGGGCATGGTGCGCGGGTCGGGCCGGTCGTGCGGCCTCGGACAGCCCCCATCACCGCTTCCGTCGCCGGCGTTCCGGCTGGTCGGCCCGCTCGCTCGCATCGCCCGAGGGCACGGGCTCTTCTGCCCCGGCCCAGGTCACGTCGATCGACACCCCGAAGACGTTCTCGAAGAGGGCGACCCGCCGCTTCGCGCCCCACAGGTCCACCTGGGGATCCTCGTCCGACACGGCCTCGACCCGCACGCCATCCTCCCGCACGCGGACCACCGCGTCACGGACCTGCTGCGTGCGGCTGCGGTCGAGACCGCCGGCCAGCCGCAGGATCGCAGCCATGCGTAGCACCCGCTGCTGCTCCTGGGACGACAACCTCGCAAGGTTGGCATGCTTCCGCTTCGGGTCGGCGCCCCGGTGGTAGCGGGCGACGTTCGCGACGAGTTCGAGGTCGTGCGCGCGAATGCCGGGCAGTCGGCTGTTGCGGATGAGGTGGTAGCTGTGCTTGTGGTGCTGGTCGTAGTTGATGACGTAGCCGACATCCTGCAGCCGCGCGGCGCACTCGAGGAGCAGCCGGTCCCCCGGCGGCAGCCCGAACGGCTCGACGAGCTGCTCGAAGATGCGACCCGCGAGCGCGGCGACCGCACGGCCGTGCTCCAGTTCGCCGGAGCAGGCCGCGGCGAGCCGCTCGATGGCGAGCTCGCGTTGGCGGTGCTCATCCTCGTCGCGCGGACCGAGGGAGTCGTCGATCATCTCCCGGAGCAGGCCGTCCCGCACGCCGCGGGTGTGCACCATGAGCGTGTTGACGCGGTAGCGCTTCATGAGCGCGGCGACGATCGTCAGGCCGGCGACGATGATGTCGGCGCGGTCGGGCATCATCCCGGGCAGCGCGCGGCGCTCGCGCACCGGCATCTTGACGAGCCGGTCGAGCAGGTGCCGTACCTCCGCCTGCGAGACGCGGTAGCCGGCCACCGGCAGTTCGCCCTGCCGCTTCGCCGCCATCATCAGGTCGGCGAGCGTCGTGAAGGTGCCCCCGCAGCCGACGAGGAAGTGGGGCGCGAAGAGCGGGCGGGCGGTGCGTGTCTTGAGAACCTCGGCCACCTCTCCCTCGAGCCGCGCCCGTCCGCGCTCCACGTCCACCGGTTCCGCCGCCTCGCCGAGCCCGAACCGCTCGGTAAGCCGCACGGCACCGAGGGGCGTGGAGTAGATCGCCTCGATGAGGTTGCCCGTGGCGAAGACGATCTCGGTGCTGCCGCCGCCGATGTCGGCGACGACGACGTTCTTCCCCGTGAGGTCGAAGGCGTGCTGGACGCTCGTGAAGGCGAGCCGCGCCTCGCGCTCCCCGGAGATCACCTCGACGTCGAGTCCGATCTCCTCGCGCACGCGGCGGCAGAACTCCGGCCCGTTACGGGCCTCGCGCACGGCACAGGTGGCGATCGTCCGCAGCGCCGTCACCTGGTAGCCCGCCGCGATCTGCCGGAACGAGCGCAGTGCAGCCACCGTCGCCTCGATCGACGCGTCGTCGAGCACCCCCTCGGCTCCCACGCTGCGACCGAGGCGCGTGGGCTCCCGTTCCTCGTCGAGGATGCGATAGGCGCCGCCGCGCAGCACCTCGGCCACGAGCAGCCGCACGCTGTTCGACCCGATGTCGATCGCCGCCAAACGACAGGCCATGTCGGCCGACAGGTAGATCTGCTTTTCGTCGCCGCCGTCGCCCATGCAGCTTCCTCGGGGGAATGGAGCGGACATGATACCGTTCGCCCACGCGCGGTAGACTGCGGGAGAGCCTCGCGTGCTCGCCTCATCACCCGGCGCGTGACGGGGGTCGTCGCCAAGCGACCCGACCGCAGCCCAGCGCCGCCCCCCACTTCGGCTCGCCCACGTTGTCCGGTTCGAGACCACCGTCCGACGAAGCCTCCGGGATCCCTCCGCTCGTCGTGCTAGCCTGGCCCGGGCACGAGCCGGCCGGTTCGTGCGCCGTGTCCGTGGGGAACTTTGACGGCGTGCATCTCGGCCATGCCGCGCTCGTCGCGCGACTCCGCGAGGTGGCGGCGACGCACGCCGTACCCGCCGTCGCGCTCACCTTCGACCCGCACCCCGCGTCGCTCGTGCGTCCCGAGGCCGCACCGGTGCCACTCACCACGATCCCGCGCCGTGTGGATCTGCTCCTCGCGCTCGGGCTCGACGCGGTCGTGGTCCAGCCCGCGACGCCGCAGCTGCTCGGGCTCGCCCCGCGACGCTTCTACGACCTCGTCCTGCGTGATCGGCTGCGGGCCGCGGCGCTCGTCGAAGGTCCCGATTTCCGGTTCGGCGTCGGGCGGAGCGGAGACATCGCGGCGCTGCGCGGGTACTGCCTGCCCGACGGCGTGGGGCTCGAGGTGCTCGCCCCCCTCCAGGTCGGCGCCGCGCCCGTCTCGAGCTCACGGCTGCGTCGGTTGATCGCTGCCGGTGACGTGGCGGCGGCGAACCGTCTGCTCACCGCGCCGTATCGCGTGAGCGGCCGCGTGGTGACGGGCGCGCGGCGCGGCGCGACCCTCGGTTTTCCGACGGCGAACCTCGCGGACATGGTCACCCTCCTGCCCGCGCCGGGTGTCTATGCGGCGCGGGCGACCGCAGCCACCGGCCTCGCTCCACCCGACGTCGATCATGCGGCTGCGGTCCACGTCGGGCCCAACGCCACCTTCGACGAGACGACGCTCTCGGTCGAGGCACATCTCATCGGCTTCACGGGCGACCTCTACGGACGCACGCTCCACGTTGACTTCCTGGCGCGGCTGCGCGACACTCGACGGTTCGCCTCGGTCGAGGAACTGAAGGCGCAGCTGGCGATCGACGTCTCGGCGGCGGCCGATGCCGTGCGCCGGGCCGGCGACGACGTGACGGGCCCCGATCCCGTCCCCCGATCCACCGTCCCTCCCGCCGTGTGATCCGATGCGACTCGACTGGTCCAGCCTCCTCGATCTGCTGCGCCGCTCGGAGCGGGCCGTGCTCACGAGCCACGTCCGCCCCGACTGCGACGCACTGGGCAGCGAGCTCGGACTCGCCGGCGTGCTGGAGGCGATCGGGTGCGACGTACGCATCGTCAACGCGCAGGCGACGCCGGCGAACCTGCGGTGGATCGACCCGGAGGGGCGCATCGAGTCGCTCGCCGAGCGGGTGCGGCCGGCCGACCTCGCGGACCGCGATCTCCTCGTCGTGCTCGACACGAGCGCCTGGGCCCAGCTCGGGGCGATGGGCGACGTTGCCCGTTCGATGCGGGACCGCGTGGTCGTCATCGATCATCACGTGAGCGAGGACGACCTCTCCGACCGCTGGTTCAAGGACACGTCGGCGGAGGCCACGGCCCGGATCGTCTATGAGATCGCCCTGAGGCTGCGGGTGCCCCTCACGGAGCGGATCGCGACGCCCCTCTACGCCGGACTCTCGACCGATACGGGTGGATTCCGCTTCCCCTCGGTTTCCGGGGAGTCGTTCCGCGTGGCCGCCCGGCTGGTCGATGCCGGGGCGAGTCCGACGACCGTCTACCGGGAGCTCTTCGAGCAGGACACGCTCGCGCGGCTCCACCTCGTGGGACGGACGCTCGCCGGCGCGACCACGACCCGCGAGGGCAGGGTGATCACGTCGACGGTCCGGCAGCGTGACGTCCGCGAGATCGGCGCCCAGCCGAGCGACACGGAGGATCTCATCAATCTCACGCTCGCGGTCAAGGGAACCGAGCTCGCCGCAATCCTCATCGAGCAGCCGGACGGCCGCGTGAAGGTGAGCTTTCGCAGCCGCGGGGCGGTCGACTGCTCGGCCCTGGCGGGGTCGTTCGGAGGGGGCGGGCATCGTGCGGCCGCCGGCGCGATCCTCGACGGGCCGTTCGATGCGGCGAAGCTCCGGGTGGACGAGGCGGTCGACGAGGCCTGGCAGGCTGCGGCCGCCGTGGCCGTCTGACACAGGGAGGCATGGGCATGCAGGGGCACGATCCCGCGGTGGACGGACGAGGGGCCCGCCGAGGCTTTCTGTCCAAGGTGATGGCGCTCGCGGCGGGCGGCCTGGCGACGCTCGCGCCGGCGGGGGCCGGCGTGTGGGTGCTGCTCGATCCGCTGCGCCGCAAGAGTGCCGCGGCGACGTTCCTGCGGGTGACGGAGATCGAGGCGATCCCGGACGACGGAGTGCCACGGCAGTTCCCGATCGTCACCGACCGCGTCGACGCCTGGACCGGCTTTCCCGCCGAGCCGGTGGGTGCCGTGTACCTGCGACGGGAGAAGGGGAGCGACGTCGTGCAGGCCCTCTCGGCGACGTGCCCGCACGCGGGCTGCTTCGTGGAGATGGAGCCTGCGGAGCACTGCTTCCGCTGCCCGTGCCACAACAGCTCGTTCACGCTCGACGGGGGCATCGTCGCCCCGAGCCCGAGCCCCCGACCGATGGACGAACTGGAGTGCCGCATCGGCCACGGCGGCGCCGTCGAAGTGAAGTGGCAGAACTTTTTCACGGGCATCGCCGAAAAGGTGGCCCGTCCCTGAACGCGACCCCGCGCCGCGATTC
>JBJTBO010000072.1:0-5697 GCA_046091445.1 Planctomycetaceae bacterium
CGAGCTCGCGGAGCACGACATCGTGGTGACGACGTACGGCACGCTGCGACGCGACGTGCTTGCGCAGCGCGCGATAGAGTTCGACTACGCCGGCACCGCCGTGGCCGCCGACGACCCGGCCGGCGCGGTCGTCGACACGACGCGGCGGGTCTTCGTGCGGCGCGACCGCGCGGCGGAGCGGGCCGCGCTCGCCGTGCTGCCGCGGCACGGGTTCCTGCCGCCGCGGGGCGCGGCCGACGGTGAGCCGGCGGTGCATCACGTGCTCGTGCCGCGCGGGCGGCTCGATGGGTCCGTGTCTCAACTGGCCGCCGCCGGCTGGGCGGTGGAGGTGTCCGGCCGCCGCTACCGTCCCGCGGGCAGCGTGGCCTGGCACGTGACGAGCGGCATCGATTGGTTCGAGCTTTCGGCCACGATCGATTTCGGCGGCGTCGTGGCCGAACTGCCCGCCCTCCTCGAGGCGCTGGCGGCCGGCTCGCGGTCCGTGACGCTCGCCGACGGCTCCGTGGGGATCCTGCCCGACTCGTTCGCCGCGCAGATGCAGCCGCTCACCGCGCTCGGCCAGAAGCATGACGGCCGGCTGCGGTACGGCCGCATCCAGGTGGCCCTCCTCGACGCGCTCCTGGCGAGCCAGCCGCGGGCGCAGGTGGACGAGGCCTTCGAGCGGCTCCGCGACGAGCTCGCGCGGGGGGAGCGGCCGGAGGCCGCCGACGAGCCGGAGGGTTTTCAGGGCACGCTCCGTCATTACCAGCGCGAGGGCCTGGGCTGGCTGGCGTTTCTCGAACGCATGGGCCTGGGAGGCTGCCTCGCCGACGACATGGGCCTCGGCAAGACGATCCAGGTGCTGGCGATGCTCCTCCGCCGTCAGGGCGCGATGCGCGAGGCCGGCATCGCGCATCGCCCGTCGCTCGTGGTCGTGCCGAAGAGCCTCGTCTTCAACTGGATCGACGAGGCCCGGCGGTTCGCGCCTGCCCTGCGCGTCCTCAACCACACCGGCAACACCCGCTCCATCGAGGCCGGCGAGCTCGCGGAGCACGACATCGTGGTGACGACGTACGGCACGCTGCGACGCGACGTGCTTGCGCAGCGCGCGATAGAGTTCGACTACGTCGTCCTCGACGAGGCGCAGTCGATCAAGAACGCCGCCAGCCAGGCCGCGAAGGCATGCCGGCTCCTCAAGGCGAGGCATCGCCTCGCGCTCACGGGTACGCCGGTGGAAAACCACAGCGGTGAGCTCTGGAGCATCTTCGAGTTTCTCAACCCCGGGCAGCTCGGCAGCGCCGGGCGGTTGCGCTCCTTTCTCGCCGACGGCCGCGGCAGCGCCGAGGTGGTGGCCCGCGCGGTCCGTCCCTATCTGCTGCGGCGGACGAAGGCGCAGGTGCTCTCCGACCTGCCCGAGAAGACCGAGCAGACGCTGTTCGTCGAGCTGGGCTCGAAGCAGCGCACGGCCTACGACGAGCTGCGGGAACACTACCGGCAGGAGCTCGCCGGGCGGATCGGCCGCCTCGGCATCGGACGCACGCGGATCGCGGTGCTCGAGGCGCTCCTGCGGCTCCGGCAGACCGCCTGCCATCCCGGCCTCGTCGACCCGCAGCGGATCGACGACCCGTCCGCGAAGGTCGACGTCCTGCTCGAGCAGCTCGAGGAGGTGGTGGCCGAGGGGCACAAGGCGCTCGTCTTCAGCCAGTTCACGAGCTTCCTCGCCATCGTGCGTCGTCGGCTCGACGAACGGGGCACCGTGTACGAGTACCTCGACGGTCGCACCACCGACCGGCAGGCCCGCGTGGCCCGCTTCCAGGAGGATCCGGACTGCCGACTGTTTCTCGTGAGCCTCAAGGCGGGCGGTCAGGGGCTCAATCTCACCGCGGCCGACTACATCTACATCCTCGATCCCTGGTGGAATCCGGCCGTGGAGGCGCAGGCCGTCGATCGCGCCCACCGCATCGGGCAGACGCGCCGCGTCTTCGCCTACCGGCTGATC
The DNA here is from genome assembly GCA_046091445.1 of Planctomycetaceae bacterium. Taxonomy (GTDB): domain Bacteria; phylum Planctomycetota; class Planctomycetia; order Pirellulales; family UBA1268; genus QWPN01. The sequence goes on from JBJTBO010000072.1 coordinate 1,979, forward strand.
GCACGCGACACGGTCGAGGAGAAGATCGTCGCCCTGCAGGACCGCAAGCGCGAGCTGGCCGAGTCGATCGTGCGGGCCGACGAGAGCGTGATCGGCAGCCTGACGGCCGAGGACGTCGAGCTCCTCTTCTCCTGACGTCGCGGCCCGTCAGCGACGGCTCGGGGCCGCCGGACCGGACCGGGCACGAACGGTGGTGGGCGGTCGTGCCCGGATGCCCGCGCCGCCGTGGGTCGACCTCACGGGCGGGCGTCGGCGGGGGTGCGGGCGACGCCGATCACGCGGGTCTCGCCTTCGGTCGCCGTGGTGTCGGGGGCCTGGGAACGGGCGGCCCGTCGACCGAGCGACGTGAACTCGACGACCGGCTCCAGCGCCCGCACGGCGCGCTGCACGGCCGGCTCGAGCATCACGACATCCGCGACCAGGTTGCGGAGATCGCCCAGCATGCCCGACGACGTGCGCACCCAATCGGAGAGATCGCCGAGCCGCGCGAGCGTCTCCTCCGCATGGTCGAGGCCGTTGGCCTCGGCGGCGAGTCCGTCGGTGAGCAGCGCGAGCCGCGCGGAGACCTGCTCGGCGGCACCGAGTCCTGCGGCATCCTCGACGAGCCGGTCCTTCAGCTCCACCAGCCGCGTCTCCGACTCCTCGGCCGCGTCGAGGCCGGACGTTTCCGCGACGAGCCCGTCCTTGAGATCGATCAGGCGCTCGAACGATCCGGCGGCGCGGTCGATGCCGGCGGACGCGACGATCAGGCTGTCCTTGAGCCCGGCGAGCTGCTCCAGACCGGTCCTCGCGGTCTCGATGCCCGTCGCCTCGGAGACGATCGCGTCACCGATGCCGGCGAGCCGTTCCGCCGCCGCGTGGGCGACGTCGTGCGAGGCGCCGCCGCGCACGAGTTCGCCGTGCACGCGGTCGATGATCTCGAGCGACGCGGCGGCGCTTTGCAGGGCCGCCTCCGCGGCGGGCGTCCGCACCGCCTGCTCCTCGAGTGCGGCGAGCAGCCGGCTCACCCCCGAGACGCCGTCGCGGGCCGCATCGAGCCGCGCGGCGGTGCGCGACAGCCGGGCGATCTGCGTCTCCAGGGCCGCGAGGTCCGCGCGACCCGGTCGCGCCACCAGCGCCCACGAGATGGCGAACGCGACGCCCATGCCGAGCGCGGCGGATGTCCAATCGATCGAGAAGAGTCCCAGCGGCGTCGGGTTCATCGGTCGGGGGTGGATCGACATGGCGCACCTCGGATTCGGAAAGCGACTCACGGGGCCGGAGTCGCCGCGCGGCGCACCTGCCCCGAAACGTCGATCGGCACAAGGCCCGCAGGTTGCCCAGTCGGCCGACGAGATGGCGGGTGGGCGCGATGGTGCCGGTTGCGTCGGCCCGACCGGCATCACTGCAGGGCGTCGAGCGCGCGTCGCACGTGACCGGCCGACGAGAGGGCCGAGTTGAAGACGAGCCGCACGATCCCCTCACGATCGATCACGTAGGTCACCCGTCCGGGCAGGAACCCGAGCGTGCGGGGCACGCCGTAGAGACGGCGGACGGCGCCGTCGCGATCGCTGACGATCGGGAACGGCAGGCGGTGCCGCCGCGCGAAGGCTGCGTGCGACTCGGCCGAGTCACTGCTGACGCCCACGACCTCGGCCCCGGCCGAGGTAAACTCCTCGTACGCATCGCGGAAGGCGCAGGCCTCCGCCGTGCAGATCGGCGTGTCGTCCTTCGGATAGAAGAACAGGACGATCGCCGTGCGTCCGATGCGGTCGGCCAGATCGAGTGTCGAGCCGTCCTGCAGGGTCGCGCGGAACGCCGGCGCCCGGTCTCCCACCTTGACGGCCACGTTGACGGCCATGCCGAGTCTCCCGGGGAACCCGTTGTCGCGAGCATCGTATCCCGGCGAGCCGGTCGTGGCGCCCGGCGCGTCTCGCGGTCCGCTGCGGACGTTCCTCGAGCACGAGGCGGGGGCGGCCCGGTACGTGCTGATGTGGTCGCTCCTCGCCGTGCCCCTGGGGGCGGTCGTCGGCTCGGCCGTGGCGTTTTTCATGACCGCACTCGATGCGGCGACACGGCTGCGGCTCGACGCACCGCTGCTCGTCTGGGGATTGCCCGTGGCGGGTGCGGCGATCGGCTGGATGTACGCGTCGTTCGGGAAGGATGCGGAGGCCGGCAGCAACCTCGTGGTCGACGAGATTCACGAACCGGGCGGGGGTGTGCCGCTGCGCATGGCACCGCTCGTCCTCGTCGGGACCGTCGTGACGCACCTCTGCGGAGGCTCGGCCGGCCGCGAGGGCACCGCCGTCCAGAGGGGCGGAAGTCTCGCGGGCGGTGTCGCGAGGCTCGTGCCGGGGCTGCGCCACACCGACGTGCCGACCCTGCTCATGGCGGGCATGGCCGCGGGATTCGGCGGAGTCTTCGGCACGCCCGTGGCCGGGGCGATCTTCGCGCTCGAGGTGCTCGTCGTCGGTCGCATGCGCTCCGGCGCGATCCTTCCCTGTCTCATGGCATCGATCGTGAGCGACCAGACGTGTCTGGCGTGGGGTGTCGTGCACACGCACTACGAGGTGCGGTCGCTCGTGCCGCAGGCGGCGGCCACGCACCACGCCGTCTGCGACGGGTGGCTGCTGGGGCATGCCGTGGCGGGAGGCGTGCTCTTCGGACTCGTGGGGGCGCTCTTCGTGGGGATGGGTCATGCGGTGCATCACTGGTTCGGCCGCATGGTGTCGTCGCCGATCCTGCGGCCGGTCCTCGGCGGCTGCCTCGTCATCGCGCTGGTGCAGCTGCTCGGCACGCGGGATTTCCTCGGACTGGGCGTCCTCGCAGCCGGTCCCGGAGGCGTGACGATCAGCAGCGCCTTCGAGCCCGGAGGCGCACACCCGTGGAGCTGGTGGTGGAAGATCGTCTTCACCGCCGTCACGCTCGGCTCAGGCTTCAAGGGGGGCGAGGTGACGCCACTGTTCTTCGTGGGGGCGACGCTCGGCAACACGCTCGCGACTTTGACCGGCGCCCCGGTCGACTTCATGGCGGCGCTCGGATTCGTGGCGGTCTTCGCCGGTGCGACCAACACGCCGATCGCGTGCACGGTCATGGCCGTCGAGCTCTTCGGCGGGGCGATGCTGCCCTATCACGCCGCCGCATGCGCACTCGCCTACCTCTTCAGCGGCCACTCGGGCATCTACGCGTCGCAGCGGTCGAAGGGGCCGAAGATCGGCCAACGACCGGCATGACGCCGTGCGGGCGCGTCGCATGGGCGCCGGTCGAGCCCGCCCGTGGCACGCCGGCCGACGGTCAGGTTTTCTGCGTGGCCTGGGTGCTGTAGGTCGCGGGCGGCACGGGGTTCGGCTGGGACCAGAGTCCGATCCCGCCGGACCTCGCGAGGGCCTCGGCCGCGGCGTATGACTCCTCCCCCGAATCGGCGTTCCAGGCCATGCCGGTCGCGACCATGCGGCGATTGACGTCGATGCCATCGACCGACAGGCGACCGAGCCAGCGGCCGGCGGAGTCGCGACCGTCGTCCACGACCTGCACCGTGCGTCCGAAGACCATGCCGGCCAAGGCATCGCGGGCCTGCTTGCCGAAGTCCTGGCCCGACTCCGGGGCGTCGATGCCGGCGAGCCGCACCCGCTGCTGCTGATTGTTTTCGTCGACACAGGTGACCGTGTCGCCGTCGTAGACGGCCACGACCTTCCAGGCATGCACGTTCGAGGGCGTGTCCGTCGATGACGTGGACTGCG
>JBJTBO010000073.1:0-2011 GCA_046091445.1 Planctomycetaceae bacterium
CCTGGGGCGTACGCCTCCAGGGGTGCGAACACGAGGCCAAGTCCCACGTCGGGGGATGCTGGTTGGAGCGGGGGTCGATACTAAAGGTCGGCGCTGACTCGGCTGTATACCGCATTCGCACGCCTGGAGGCTTGCGCCACCGGGCGTAGGTTGATTCGCACGCGTGTTGCCGACATCTTGGAGGTGGGTGCGGAGGTGCTTTCATGAGCCACACGCTCTTGGACCCAGTGGAACTGAGACAGCGTGGCTTCGATGCGCTCGCCGACGCGTTGGGATGGGTCAACGCCGTTCGGTTTTTGCAGCAGTACGAGATCAGCAGGCTCAATTACACAGTCGAACGCGATGAGATTCTGCCCGCGTGGAACGAGAAAGAATTCATTCGCGGTCTGGAACGAGCCTGCGACGAACAGACTCGCCATCCGCCCGGCCAACGCGGACCGTAGCTGTTCGCACACTCGCGCGTCCAAAAGACCGAGGCCTCGCGGAGCTTCCCGCCCAAATAGCCCACGCCTCCGCATGGCTTCTGCGAGTGCCGCATCGCTTGTCCCGGAGGCTCACGCCTTCACCTTGTGGCGTACGCCTCCAGGCGTGCGAATGCGGTATCCAGCCGAGTCAGCGCCGACCTTTCGTAGCGACCCCGGCTCCAAGCAGCTTCCCGCGACGTGGCTCTTGGCCTATGGTGCGCACGCCTGGTGGCGTGCGCCACCGGTGGGAGGCGTGTGCCATGGTGGAGGTCGCGGTTGGGCACGCGGGGTGGCGGGCGCGGGGCTTCTGACCTCGAGGGTCAGAGCATGACCTTCACGCGGGATGCCTGGGGTTCGGTGAGGTCGCGCTGGGCCAGGTTGCCGGCGACGTCCGTGATCGTGCCGCCAAGAATCCGCTGCCCCACGTCCAGTGGGCGCACGCGCCCTCGGCCGCTCACGGCGGGCACGGTGTACTCGAATCGCAGGACGCGCGAGCCCGACCCGGCGACATACTCCGCCTCGCGCGTGGACGCCCCGATGAAGAGCCTGATTCGCGGCGTGCCCTCCACCACCACCGCCTCCGAGAAGCGCACCGTGAAGGCGAGCGTCTGACCGGGGCGGTAGGTGCCGGCACGCGGCATGAGTACGCGACCGACGATTTCCGGCGCGACGCCATCCACGACCACGCCCGCCGCCTCGAGGCCGCGGAACCGCTCGGGCAGGACCTCCGACACACGAGCCCCGTCGGCCGTGATCGCCGCCCGCCTCGGGATGTCAAGCACCGATCCGAGTGCCACGCGCTCGGTCGCGTCGGTCGTCGCCACACGGTAGGCGAACGTGAGCACCGTCGAGCCGCTGCCGCCGGCATACACCGCGTCGCGCATCCGGCCGCCGACACGCAGCCGCAGCGACGGCATGCCTCGCACCGTCACGGGCCGCGAGTAGGCCACCGCCACCACGAGCGCCTGGCCCGCCCGGTACGTGCCCGCGGCTGGCAGCGTCACCGCCTCTACGACAGCCGCCTCGGTCGTGTCGTCGGTCACGTCGATCGTGAAGACGGCCTCGGTGGATGCCCCCGTGGCATTCGTCGCCCGAACACGGATCGAGTACCGGCTCTGCTCCTCGAAGTTGAGGCGTTCGGCCGTCACGAGTCGCGAGCCGTCGATCGCAAACGTCCCGTTCCCCGCGTCCCCCTCTCCGGCCACGAGTGCGTACGTCATCGCATCGACGCCATCGGAATCAGCCACCGCGAACGTTCCCACGAAGGCACCCACCGCAGCGTTTTCGGCAACGCGAGCCCCGTCGAGCACAAGCCCCGTCGGAGCTTCGTTGACGTCGGTCACCGTCAGCGTGAACGGTGCGGAGAGCGCGGCCGCACCGGGCAGCGTCGGATCCGACACGACCACGGTCACGGCGCACGCCGCCTGCCCCTCGAAGTCGAGCACCGTACCCGCTCGCAGATAAAGCCCCGTCGCATCCGCCTCGAACCGGCTGGCATCCGGCCCGGTCACGGCAAACGACCGTGTACCCAGCGCGTCGTCCGTCAC
>JBJTBO010000074.1:0-14671 GCA_046091445.1 Planctomycetaceae bacterium
CCGGCGCCGCTCGGCCCGCCCGCCCCCCCCCGCCCCCCCCGTCCCTCCAGCCAGCCTTCCCCGATCTCCCCGGCCGGCCGACGCATGCCGGGCACGACGCCGCCCGGGAGGAACAGCTGCCAGAGCATCGCCCCCGCGAACATCACGGCCGCGATCGGCGTGCAGTACTTCAGGCACGTGGTCATGACCTGGTCGATCCGCAGCCGCGGCAGCGTCCAGCGGATCCACATCATCACGAGCACCCCGAGCGTCGCCTTGCCGAGCAGGTTCACCATGCCGAGCAGCCGCACGAGGTAGCCGGCCGTGTCGCCGGTGCCTTCGGAAAGCCCCGCCAGCGTCGCCAGCGGAACGGGCCCGTTCCAGCCTCCCAGGAAGAGCACGGCCGCCATCGCGCTCACGAGAAACATGGAGCCGTACTCCGCCATGAAGAAGAAACTCCAGCGCAGGCCGGAATACTCGGTGTGGAAACCGGCGACGAGCTCGCTCTCGGCCTCCGCGAGGTCGAACGGCGCCCGGTTCACGCTGGCGACCGCGCAGGTCACGTAGACCCAGAAGATCACGAACGTAAAGGGGTCGTGGAAGAGGTACCAGTTCCAGAACCAGCCCGCCTGCTTCTCCGCGATGGTGACCATGTCCATGCTGCCGGCGAGCATCACGGGCACCACCACGCACATGCCGAGGGGCACCTCGTAACTCACCACCTGTGCCGCCTCGCGCATCGACCCGAAGAGCGACCACTTCGACGCCGAGGCATAGCCGGCGAGGATCACGCCGAACACCTCGAGGCCGAGGACGGCCACGACGAAGAAGACCGCGACGTTCAGCCGCAGGCCCACGAAGTCGAATGCGAACGGCAGCGCGATGAAGGCGCAGAACGACGCGCAGAAACTGACGTATGGAGCGAGGCGGAAGAGCATGCCGTCGGCCCCGTCCGGCATGAGATCCTCCTTCGCGAGCAGCTTGATGCCGTCGGCGAGGGACTGGAGCCACCCGAACTTCCCACCGGTGCGCGTGGGTCCGAGCCGGTCCTGGATGCGGGCGGCGATCTTGCGCTCGGCCCAGATGAAGACGAGGGCGCCGCCGGCGATCACGTTGAGGATCAGCACGGCCGCCAGGGCCGCGGCCGCCGTCCATGCCAGCCAGCCCGGCAGCCCGACGCGGTCGATCAGGTATTCAACCATGGAAGCGCGAGCCAGAGTCGCGAAACCGGTCCGGCCCGACGGGCCAAAACCCGCCTCTTTCCCGGCGGAAGCCGACTTCGTGAAAATTTGCACGAAGTGTGCCGTCTCCGCGGCCGGACCACAAGTCCCTCCTGCAAAAGGCCCGCTCGCGGAACACACCCACCAGGCGCATCGGCACCAGCGCCCGCGATGCGATCCGGGAGCGTCGACGACCGCCGCCCGTCAGCGGTCGATCTCGCCCATCACGATGTCGAGCGAGCCCACGATGGCAGGCACGTCGGCGATCAGGCAGCCACGGCACAGGTCCGCCGTGACGGAAAGATTCGAGAACGAGCTCGACCGGGCCCGCGCCCGCCACGGAATGGCGGTGCCGTCACCGACGAGATAGAAGCCCATCTGTCCCTTGGGACACTCCGTCTCGAGGTAGGCGTCGCCCGCCGGAATCTTTTCCGTGAGCTTGAGCGGCTCGCCGATCGTGCCCTTGCAGGCGGAATACCGGTCGATCGCCTGCCGGACGAGGTCCATCGACTGCACGACCTCGATCATGCGCACGAAGAAGCGGTGCCAGCAGTCCCCGATCACGGCGTCGGGGGGCACCGGCGGGTATTCGTGGTCGCGCGGGTAGCGGCCGTTCTTCATGACGGCCACCTCGAACGCATAGCCGTCGTACATGGCGGTGTAGATCGCCTCGCCATCCCGCCGCAGGTCCTGATCGACTCCGCTGCCCCGCAGCACGGGGCCCGAGCACCCGTAATCGATCGCCATCTCACGGGACATCACGCCGATGTTCGCCGTGCGCTTGACGAAGATCGCGTTGGTCGTGAGGAGGGCGTGGTATTCCTTGATGACGGGCTCGAACTGGTCGAGAAACGCCTCGCACCGCTGCAGCCAGCCGGGGGGCAGGTCGGCGGTGAGTCCGCCCACGGTGATGTAGCTGTAGGTCAGCCGGGCCCCGCACGCCTCCTCGAAGAGGTCGAGGATCTTTTCGCGCTCGCGGAAGGCGTAGAGGAAGGGGCTGAACGTGCCGAGATCCAGCCCGTACGCCCCCATGCCCACGAGATGGCTGGCGATCCGGCCGAGCTCCGCGATGAGCACCCGCAGGTGCCTGGCCTTCTCGCTCACCTCGTACTTCATCAGCTTCTCGACGGCGAGCGACCAGCCGAGATTCATGTTCATCGCGGCGAGGTAGTCCATCCGATCGGTGTAGGGAATCCACTGCCGGGCGGTCAGGTTCTCGCCGATCTTCTCCGCACACCGATGGAGGTAGCCGATGTGGGGCTCGACCTCCGACACGATCTCGCCGTCGGTGCGCAGCACGAGCCGCAGCACGCCATGCGTGCTCGGGTGCTGCGGCCCCATGTTGACGAGCATTTCGTCGGTGCGGACGTCGAACTCGATGATCCGCGGATCGTCGTCGAGGATGGAGGCCATGCGGGTGTCGCTCCGGAGGGGGCTGGCGGCGGTGGCGGCCTAGCGATTGCGGATCCCGTGGTACTCGACCGGCTGCACGTAATCCTTCCGCAGCGGGTGCCCCTCCCAGTCCTCCGGGCAGAGGATCCGGCGAAGGTCGGGATGGCCGGTGAACCACACGCCGGAGAGGTCGTAGACCTCGCGCTCGTGCCAGTCGGCCCCGCGCCACACGCCCGTCACGCTGGGAAGCTCCGGCAGGCCGCCTGGCTGGTCGTCCTTCCATCTCGGCAGACCGCACTTGAGCACGAGGCTCACGCGGGCGGGGGTGCTCCAGAGGTGGTAGACCAGTTCGATCCGCGGCTGCCACGACACCTTCGCGGCCTTCTTCGGATCAGGTTCGTGCCAGTCGACGGCCGTGATGCATTCGAGCGAGTCGAAACGCACCGGGCTCGAGCGCTTGAGCCAATGGCACACCTCCGCGATGCGGTCCGGAGCGACCTCGATCCACGGGTCGAGGGCCTCGAGGTTGCGGCCCGTGACCGCCCCGGGCAGGGCCGCATCGAGCTGGTCGAGGAAACCGGGGCCGCGAGTGACCTGCATGACCGAACCTGCGGATGGGAGCATGAAATGGACGGATCGATCGGGCGCTGGCGTCAGCCGGAACTCCGTTGCGGCGATCCCGCCCGCTCGGACGACACGGCGCGGACCCAGTCGAGGTCGCCCCGGTACCAAACGTAGGCGAAGCCGACGAGAAGCACGGCGTAGAACACCGCCATGTCGACCACCGCCATCCGCGCGAGCAGCGACCCGGTCCGGGCCACGGCCCATCCACCGAGTGCCTGGGCGGGTGTCGCCAGGGCGCCGTCCGCGAGCCGCGACGTCTCGAGCGACCGCGCCTCGTTCAGGGTCGGCGCGAGGAACTGACCTTCCGGTTTCGGCGCGACCGGGGCGTGGAGCCCGAGTTCCCGCAGCAGACCGGCTGATGCGGGGGTGAGCGCCCCGTCCGCGGCGACGCTCACGAGAGCGGGATCGGCCAGCTGCGTCGCCTTCCCGAAGACCGTCGCCCAGGGGAAGAAGAGCGCGACCTCGACGTCGAAAATGATGAACAGCAGGGCGACGACGTAGAAGCGCAGGTCGAACTGGACGAATGACGAGCCGATCGTCGGCTCGCCACACTCGTACACCTCGAGCTTCTCGGCGTTGGGCGCCCGGGGCCGGACGAGCCAGCCCACGATCAGGTTCACCGCGAGAAACGCCACGCCGATCGAGGCGAAGAGGGCGATGTAGCCGGCGATCAGGACAGGATGCATGGCTTGCTCAGGGTAACGCCGTCGCGCGTGTCGGCGGCGCCGCGGGGGGCGTCACTGGTTCGGACCGCCATGAACGGGTTCCACGATCACCTTCGCGGCGGCCACGGCGGTCGGATTGAGCGTGGAGCGCCCCCACGCCACTTCGACGGGCAGTCGGGCGAAGTCCACGACCGTTCCATCGCGACTGTAGCACGAGAGGTCGAGCGTCGATCCCATGAAGATGCAGTCGACCGGGCAGGGCTCCACGCAGAGCGCACAGAACATGCACTTCGAGTAGTCGATCGTGAATCCGCTCACGCGGAAGCCCTTGCCGTTCTCGACCCGCTCCTTGCCGATGTAGATGCAATCGACCGGGCACGCCTTGGCGCACTGGTCACAGGCGATGCAGGTCGTCAGGTCATAGCGGTGGAACCCGCGATACCTCGCCGCGACCGGCGCGGGCAGCTCCGGGTAGGCGAAGTGGTCGGTGAACGTCCGGCGATTCTGGTCGTAGGTGCTGCCGAAGACGCGAAGCGTTACGAGCATCCCGTGCAGCACGGTCCCGACCGCGGAACAGAGGTTCCGAAACCAGACGATCATGGGATCCGATCAGGGGGAGTGCTCGGGTGCGTGGAACAAGGACGGCAGATCGAGCGGCCGCAAACCGGCGTCGACCGAACCGAAAATCCAGTGGGTGCGACAGGAGTATAGGGTCGGCAGCGAACCCAACAAGCGCGCACGGCCAACCGCGGATTCGACCCCGAACAACGTGATCGCAGCGGCACCGGCCGCGCGCCGACCTCCATGCGATACCGACTGTCCTTCCAAGGCGGATGCCACGATGCCCGACCGCACCTGACCGCCTATTTTCCGACCGCAACGCGTGGGAAACGGCATTTTTCGGGCATTCCGCCCTGATCGCGGTCCGGGATTTGCTTGACGTGCAGCGGAAACCCCTTACATTTCAAGGGTTTCGGCGAGCCTCGCTCTCGAAGCCTCTCCCGGAACCCTCGACCAACCTCATCGGCAGAATTTTCGGCGAAGGCGGCACGTCACCCGCCTCGTCCGACGGCACGAGCGCACGGCGGCGCCAAGGACTGGCTCATGCTCGTTCTTTCTCGCAAAAAAGACGAGAGCATCGTCATCAACGACGACATCACGATCGTCGTCGTGGAGATCCGTGGCGACAAGGTGCGGCTCGGAGTCGAGGCGCCGAAGGAGGTGCCCGTGCATCGCCGCGAGGTGTACGAAGCGATCGTTCGCGGAGAATCGGGCGAGCCGTCGTCCCGGCCCTCCCAGGGGGTGCCCTCGGCTGATGGCGCACGTGCGGTCGATACGACGCCTGCGGGTGGATCGGGCGAGGCCCGCGGCATCGACGGCTGACGCTCGGCGGCATCGTGCCGTCGAGCGGTCGTCCCATCGTAACACCGGCCTGTTTTCTCGGGCCCCGTCGTTTTCATCCGGTCGTTCCGTGACCGACCCGATGACGCTACGATGCGGTGCGCGGGCATCCGTCGCCGGCCCCATCGTCTAGAGGCCTAGGACACCGCCCTTTCACGGCGGGAACCGGGGTTCGAATCCCCGTGGGGTCATCGACGCCGGCATGCCGGCGTCTCGAAGTACAGGAGACGATCGCGGTGCCTTCTCCATCCGATGACTCGCGTGCCGGCGATCCCGAACGTCCCGAGGCGGACCGTCCCTCAGCCTACGATGCGGTCCTCTTCGTCTCGTTCGGTGGCCCCGACGGGCCGGACGACGTGATGCCGTTTCTCGAGAACGTGCTGCGTGGTCGCAACGTGCCGCGGGAACGCATGCTCGAGGTGGCGGAGCACTACCACCACTTCGGCGGCAAGAGCCCGATCAACGAACAGAATCGGGCCCTGCTCGCGGCCCTGCGCACGGAACTCGACGGACGCGGCCCCAGGCTTCCGGTCTACTGGGGCAATCGGAACTGGCACCCGCTTCTGCCCGACACGCTGCGCGACATGGCCGCGGCGGGCATCAAGCGGGCGATCGCCTTCGTGACGAGCGGTTTCAGCTGTTACTCGGGTTGCCGCCAGTATCGCGAGAACATCGCCGCCGCGCGGGAGGCCGTGGGCCCCACGGCACCCGAGGTCGACAAGATCCGCGTCTTTTTCAACCACCCCGGGTTCGTCGAGCCGATGGCGGCCAACGTCCGCCGGGCACTCGACCGATTTCCGGCCGGTGACCGCGCCGCGGTCCCGGTGCTCTTCACCGCGCACAGCATCCCGATGTCGATGGCGGAGACGAGCCGCTACGTCGCGCAGCTCGAGGAGTCGAGCCGGCTCGTGGCGGAACGGGCGGGCGCGGCCAGCTGGAAGCTCGTCTTCCAGAGCCGGAGTGGTCCGCCCTCGCAGCCGTGGCTGGAGCCAGATGTCTGCGACGAGATCCGCGAGAGGCACGCCGCAGGCACGCGGCAGCTTGTCGTGGCCCCGATCGGATTCATCTCCGATCACATTGAGGTGCTCTACGACCTCGACACGGAGGCGGCCGACCTCTGCCGCGAGCTCGGCATCGACATGGTCCGTGCCGCGACCGTCGGCACCGCACCGGCCTTCATCGGCATGGTGCGAGACCTGATCGCGGAGCGGGCCTGGGGCCTGTCGGCACGTCCGGCGATCGGCCTGCTTCCCGCGAATCACGACGTCTGCCCGCTGGACTGCTGCCCGGCCCCGGTGCGACCCGCCGCAAGACCGACCGGAGGGCCGGCAGGAGGGCCGCCCGGCGTGGCCGCGGCTCGGCCGAGCGGTTCCGGCCCCGCCTAACGCCCGGGCTGCCGATCGCACGCAGCCCCCTCACCGACGCCGAATCATGGCCATCATCGCGAACGAGCACGTCGCGCTCGTGCACGGGTTTCTGGCGAACAAGTACATGTTCGGCGTGCTGGCCCGCCGTTTGCGCCGGCGCGGACTCCGCCCCCGGGCATGGGGCTACTGGAACATCGCGTGCTCGCTTTTGGTCCACGCCGATCGGTTCGCCGCGGAACTGGCGCGACTCGACGCGGACCCCGGTATCGACCGCATTCACCTGATCGGCCACAGCATGGGCTGCATCATTGGTCGGGCTGCGCTCGACCGCTATCGCCCCGCCAAACTCGGCCGCTTCGTCATGCTGGCGCCGCCGAATCGCGGGTCGTTCGTGGCCACCGCCGCGGCGGGCACCTTCGGACGCTTCCTCCGGCCGGTCGCCGAACTCTCCACCGCGTCCGACAGCCTCGTGAACCTCCTTCCCACGCCGCAGGGCGTGGACATCGGGGTCATCGCCGCGCGGTACGACGCACTCATCACGGAGGAGAGCACGCGTCCCGACACACCTCACGCCCACACGATCCTGCCCACCTGGCACACGGGCCTCCTCTACCGTCGCGAGACGGCCGATCTGGCCGCCACCTTCCTCACGACCGGATCGTTCGCCGCCGCATCGCGGGGCGACGCAGGCTCGGAGCAGGACGGAACGACGCGACCGACGGCCGCGCGTTCGCACACCTGACACGCCGCCGCGGGACTCCGGCTCCCCGTCATGCACCCTCGGGATTCCGTCGCATGCGCATCGAACACCGCCGTCTCGGATCATCCGGTGTGGCCGTCGGGCCGCTCGGACTCGGGTGCTGGCCGATCGCCGGCATGACGCGGGAGGGCATCACGCCTGCCGCCGCCGTGGCGACCGTCCGGGCCGCGGTCGACGCGGGCATCAACCATCTCGACACGGCCTACTGCTACGGCGAGCACGGCGAGAGCGAGCGGGCCATCTCGGCAGCCCTCTCCGATCTCGGCCCGGCGCGACGGGACGCGGTCACGATCGCCGGCAAGTGCGGCATCCACTGGCAGCCCGACGCCTCTCGCACGCCGCCCCGAAGGCAGATGGTCGACGGCCGTCCCGAGCGGATTCGCGTCGAGGTCGGGGAGAGCCTGCGGCGGCTCGGCCGCGACCACCTCGACCTCCTCTACCTCCACGCGCCCGATCCGTCGGTGCCGATCGAGGCTTCGGCCGAGGCGCTCCGGCAGCTGCTGGAGGAGGGACGTACCCGTGCGATCGGCCTGTCGAACGCGTCACTCGTGGAGATGGAACGGTTCGCGGCGATCTGTCCGCTCTCCGCGTGCCAGCTGCCTTTCAACATGCTCCAGCGTGACATCGAGCGCGACATCCTGCCCTGGTGCCGCGCGCACGACGTGGCGATGGTCGTCTACTGGCCGCTCATGAAGGGGCTCCTCGCCGGCCGGATGCAGCGGGGACAGGTCTTCCCGGCGAGCGACAGCCGGCACAAATACCCGATGTTCACGGGCGAAGAGTTTTCGCGCAACCTCGACTTCGTCGAGGCCCTGCGCCCGATCGCCGCGCGTCTGGAGGTCGATCTCCCCGATCTCGTGCTCGCGTGGACCGCCGAGCAGTCCGGAATCACGACCGTGCTCTTCGGGGCGACGACGCCGGAGCAGGTGCGGGAGAATGCCCGGGCACTCACCTGCGATCTCGACGACGACGCACGAGCGGCCATCGCGACCGCGATCCGCGACCGGGGGCCGGTGGCAAGTCGCCGTCCGGTGTAGGGCGGCCGCCGCGCTCAGGCCGATCCGACGGGGCGCGGCTGGGCCTCTGCGACGCTCACGTACGACTGCCTCACCTCGAGACACGTGCGCCGGAAGGACTCGGGCCGGCTCACGCCGGGGAGCCGGAGCGTCTCGACCTGGCCGCGACGGAATACGAGATCTCCGGCCGCGTACCACTCCTGTCCGGGTTCCACGACGACGTCGATCGCATCGAACCGGTCGAGATCTACGAACTGCACCACCTCGCCGCCCACGCCGCGTTCGATCGCGACCCGATGATTCGTGAGCCGATACCGGCGGATCGCCCAGGGCAGCCGCATCGACAGGTAGAGCGCGAGACCGACCGGAATCGTCGCCAGGAGGGCGAGACGCCCGATCGAGATCGGTCCGACTCCGTCACGAATCCGGTAGATGCGCCCGAGCGTGCGGCCGAGCCCCGTGGAGGCCACGCTCGGCCAGACGGTCATGACCGTCGCTTCGGCGGTGTCGGGTGGCACGACACCCGCGATCGTCTGCTGCCGGCCCGACATGCTCACTCGACCCCTCGTCCCGTGTGGCTCGCGACCCGGGCAGAATGCCGTCCGACGCCACAAAAGGCAAGTCAGGTCGATCCGACGGTTACGAGAGCAGTGCTGCGATCGGCTTCCCGTTGCCGGCAACCTTGAACGGACGCCCTGTCGGCGAGTGCACCTCCTGATCGAGGGGCAGGCCCAGGGCCGCCGCGATCGTGGCATTGAAGTCCGCAGCCGAGACCCCGTTCTCGACCACGGAGTGTCCCTTGGCGTCCGCCTTGCCGTACACCTGCCCGCAGCGGATGCCCGCGCCGGCCAACAACGACGAAAACACCGCCGGGTGATGATCCCGGCCGGCGTTGTAGTTCACCTGTGGTGACCGGCCGAACTCCGTTGCAAGCACCACGAGTGTGTCAGCGAGGAGGCCTCGCTGCTCGAGGTCGTTCAGGAGGGTCCCGACGGCACGATCCATCATGCCCGCGCGTTCCGGCAGCGCCGACTCGCCCCAGAGCGTGTTGTGCATGTCCCACCCGCCCAGTGTGACCTCGACGCACTGCACGTCGTTCTCCACGAGACGACGCGCCAGCATGCAGCCCTGACCGAAGGAGTCGCGGCCGTAGCGATCACGATCGCCGTCGCTCTCCTCATTGAGATCGAACGCCCTGAGCTCCTCGCTCGACAGCAGCGCGACCGCCTCGTCGTAGAAGTCGCTGTAGTCTCGGATCGCGCGGAGCCGGTACTTCTCGTTGAAGGAGCGGTCGAACGCGTTGATGAGCGCGAGCCGCCGCTCGAACGATTCTTCAGCTAGGTATCCCGGCGCCGTCGTGTTCTCCAGGCCCTTGTTCGGATCTCCGATCGGCAGCGGCGTGCAGGACGGGTCGAGGAAGCCGGCGAGGGGGTGCCGAGCGGGGGCGCTGATCACGACGGAGTCGGGCAGCGACTTGTTGCGTCGCCCCTTGAGCGTCTGCATCCAGGGACCGATCGACGGGTGCCGCTCCGTCGCGATCGCGTCGTAACTCGTGCGCATCAGGTATTCGCCCGCCTCGTGGTCGGCGGTCTGCGTGTTCATGGAACGCACGACGGCGATCTTGGCGAAGTTTTCGGCGAGCGTGGGGAGGTATTCCCCGAACTGCACGCCCGCCTCCGACGTGCTGATCGCCGTGGTCTGCCCCTGCGTCTCCGCTCCCGGCTTGACGTCGAACGTGTCGAGGTGCGTCATGCCGCCCGACATGAAGAGGTAGATGAGCCGCTGGGCCTTGCCGGGGGTGCCGCCCGGATCCTGACCGAGCGATCGTCGCGCACCGGCGATGCCCAGCGTGGGCAGCACGCCGACACCGAGCGAAGCCCGGGCGACGTGCTCGATCAGGCGACGCCGGGACAGGACGTCCTTGGGCAAACCGACGTGACGGTCCATGACGGACTCCGTGAGCGACGAATGGCGTGTAGTGCAGAACGACTACTGAATGAACATGAACTCGCGTGTATTGACCAGCGACCAGACGACGTTGCCATACCCGACCGGCCCGTCGTCACGCACCTCCTTCGTGGCCCGCGCGATTTCGGTAGGCGTCGGATCCCGATTCAGGATCGAGAGAAACACCGCCTTGATGCCGTCGCTCACCGAGGACTGCTTCACGATGTTCTTGTAGATCGTCGAGTCCTTCTCGAGCAGCATGTGGGAGACGGGACCGTTGAACATGAAGAGCACCTGCGGCACCGACCCGGACGTCGATGACGCCGAGATCAGTTCCCGGTCGGACTGCCCGAAGATGCGCAGGAAGTGATTCGCCGGCACGGGCGACGGCAGTTCCGACGCCCGGGCGAGCAGCAGACCGTTGTACTTGTAGGGCTTCTGCTCGTCGTACGAGCCGCGATTCACCTCACCCATCATCTGGAGCGAATCCAGCATCCGCTCGGCCGGCACGGTCTCGAGATCGACGGCGACCGCCTCCTCCCAGACCTTCGCCGACAGTTCCCGGTAGTCCCAATCCGCAACGGCGAGCGTGAGGAACGAGTCCCAGACCTGCTCCGCCGTCATGCGCCGGAGCACGGGCCCTGGGAAGTGGTAGGCGTAGCCCGGCTGGATGTCGTCCGTGCTGGCCTGCCGCTGATAGGCCCGCGTATTGAAGAGGATACGCAAATACTCCTTCATGTCGAAATCGAGCCGCTTCATCTCCGCCTCAAGATGCTCCATGAGACGCGGATTCTCCGCGGCCGTGTCGTCGGTCATGTCATCGACCGGCTCGATCTGGCCGACCCCGAACGCCTGCTTCCAGAGCCGGTTGGCGATCGTCTTCGCGAACCGCGGGTTGTCGCGCGACGTGAGCCACCGGGCGAACGTCTCGCGTGGCATCTCCCCGTCCCGCACCGACACGTCCGGACCGAAAATCGCCTTCGGCTCGATCACCTGCCCGGGCTTGGCGTTGGCGTACTGATAGTCAGCCGGCAGTTTGATCTGCCGCCCCGGCTGATCCGTGACGATGTTCATGTTGATGCGAATCAAGCGGTCGAGTTCGTAGGACTTGCGGCGGCGATCCTCCTCCTCCTGCTCGATCAGCGCGTACTCGTCGCGGAGGCGTGGCGAAGGATCCGCCTTCCAGAACCGCTTGTCGCCGCCGCCGACGCGCGTCTGCGTGCCGTAGACGAACGCGGCCATCTCGTAAAACTGCTTCTGCGTCCACTTGTCAAACGGGTGATCGTGACATTGGGCACAGCCGATGCGCGTGCCCAGGAAGATCCGCACTGTGTTGTTCACGTTGTCGAGCGGCATCCCCGGATCCCGGTGCAGGTATCCGGTCGCCGGGTTTTCCCAGACGAGTCCCTTCGCAGTCAGCATCTCGTAGACGAACGCGTCCCACGGCTTGCTTTCGGCCAGCGACTGCTTGATCCACTGCCTCCACGGTTCGCCCTGCACGTCCTCGCCGAGGCGATCCCGGTACCGCAGCGTGTCAGCCCAGTAGTTGAACGCATGGCCCGCGTAGTCATCGCTGCCAAGCAGGTCGTCGATGAGCTTCGACCGCTTGTCGGCCACGCCTGACTTCAGGAACGTCACCGTCTCGCGATACGTGGGAATACGCCCCGCGATGTCGAGGTAGATGCGACGCACGAACTGGGCGTCGGTCGTGTCAGGCATCGGGGTGACGTCGTGCTCCCGATGGCTGTCTTCGACGAGGCGGTCGATCGCCGCGACAGAACGGAGCATCGATTCCCGCTTCGCCGGATCGACCGGCTTCGAGACGACGCGAAATCGCGGCCGCTTGTCCGCGGCCCTCTCATCGTCCGACGCATACTTGCGCTCCTCGGCCGGACCTTCCGGACGCCACGTCGGAGCCCTTGGCTGCGGGCGCCCGGTCCGTCCGGCTTTCTCCTTGGCCCGAAACTCGCGGACCACCGCCAGCGCCTCGGTCACTCCGTCCTTCTTACCAAGCTGGCGTCGGGCATCGACGAGGCCCTGATAGGCAGGCAGGTAGGCGCGGGACGTGTCCAGTTCCACGACCCGAGAGAAGTCGGCATCGGCAGCGGCGTACTCCTTCGCCGCGAGCAGCACCTGACCACGACCGGCGAGCGCGTCGAGATTGTCAGCCTCGATCTCGAGCGCCAAGTCGAACGAGCGGCGTGCGGCCTCGCCGTCTCCCTCCGCCATGAGCACGTACCCGCGCTGCGCATGCGCCCGTGCCATCCGCGGCGCCGCCTTGACGGCGGCATCTGCGTCGGCGAGGGCCATCGTCAGATCCCCCTGCAGCCGGCGCACCACCGCTCGATCGCAGAGCGCCTCGGGAAGCTTGGGGTCGATCTCGAGCGAACGCCGAAGATCATCGAGGGCCGCATCAGTGTCTCCGAGCAAAGCCCGCGCCGCCCCGCGCCGTTGGTAGGCGATCGCGAACGCTGGATCGAGTTGGACGGCACGATCCTGGTCAGCGACGACCTTGGCGAAATCACCCTTCGCGCCCGACGCGAACCCACGTCCGCTGAACGCCTCGGCGGCCTTGCGATTCGGCTCGGACACGGCGGCCGCGGGCTGCGCGCCTGCTGCTCCCTGAGGCATCGTCCCCGGCCCGCTGGACTGGGCGATCGGCATGGGCGTCGTCGCGGGATTCGCCGCCGGCCGACGGCCCCACGCGTTGCCCTGCTCCTCGGGCACGTTCGCCCCGTCCTTGCGGGCGACCTGGATCGCCCGGTCATAGCTCGTGATCGCCTTGTCGTACTCTTTGCGGGCGATGTAGGCCCGAGCACGATTCAGGTGGGCATCGACCTGGTCGAAATCCTCGAGGATCGCAAAGTAGGCGCTGTCGATGGCCGGGAGGTAGCGGCCAAGCTCGTAGAGCGATCGAGACCGATGCGTGTAGGCCTCGCCGCGCACGCGCACCACCTCGGCGTCGTTGCCCTCGATCGCCGCGACCGCATCGAAGTCCTCGATCGCCTTTTCATACTCCCCTGCTCCGTTGAGGGCGATGCCGCGCACGACCCTCGCCTCGCTGCGCTCCGCATCCTCCTCGAGGGCAGCATTGGCCGCCTTCAACGCCTCGTCGAACGCCCCCGCAGCGATGTGCCGCCGCGCGGCGTCGATCAAGGCATCGACAGGATCGACCGGGGCAGGCGCATCCCCTGGCGTGTTCCCTGGAGGGGCCGGCACTGCAGGATCCGCCACGTTGGGCGGGGTAAGGCTCGGTGTCGTCGGAGGAGTGACGGGCGGCGTCACCGGTTGCGCGTGCAGCCTCGGTTCGATCGTCACGAACGCTACGATCAAGCACGCTACGGCTGCCGCACCACGGCTGAAGTCAGCAGCAGAACGACCCGAACACTCCGAGCAAGCACCTAGGTCGGACCACGCCCCGCGACCGTCATTCGGAGATGGAAACAACGTCATCTCAGCCCTCTTGATGGAAGACTCATCGCAGCCTTCATGGAATCGCACCGACCGAGTCAATGCCATGGGGTCGGCACGGGCTGTCCGGACTCGATCCACCGAAAGCAACTCGGTGACCACGTCACGATTCGAGGATTCTTCCCGTCATACTCCCCCGCCCAGCAGCATACAAATCCCGGCCGGCGTTGCCCAGTCGCCCCAACGAGCGGGCCCATGCGCACCCTGACCGACGCAGCGTGCCCGGAGGTTCACACCAATAAAAAAACCCGTTGGGGCTCGGCCGAGCCCCAACGGGTCACATGTTCGCTGGCAAAAAGCCTCCGAAGAGGCCCGCCTGGCAGTCCTGCTTTGGTTCGAAGCCTCCGACAGGAAAGCCCCGATCCGCTGCTGATCTCTTTTGGCGGCATCTCCACCCGCGTCGCTGACTCAGCGTGTGTCACCACACTGCTGAATCGACGAACACGAGGCGGAGCGCGATCGCCTCCATATACGGTGTTCGACGTGAATCGACCCTTTCGGGCGGTTCATCATCGCCACCATATGCCTCCGCGGACGGCTGCGCCCTTGCGGGCGAACCGAATCCGGTTCAGCTGTTTCCTTTAGAAAGGAGGTGATCCAGCCGCAGGTTCCCCTACGGCTACCTTGTTACGACTTAGTCCCAATCGCAGAGTTCATCTTAGACGCCTGGGTCCTTGCGGTTCCCTCAGCGGCTTCGGATGCCCCCCACTTTCGTGGCTTGACGGGCGGTGTGTACAAGGCTCAGGAACACATTCACCGCGGTATGCTGACCCGCGATTACTAGCGATTCCAGCTTCATGCAGGCGAGTTGCAGCCTGCAATCCGAACT
>JBJTBO010000075.1:0-4721 GCA_046091445.1 Planctomycetaceae bacterium
TCTCGGGAACGACGTGTCGGGACAGCCGCACCTCGAGCGGAGCCTCGTTCGAAATCCGTGGCGGACAGCGGGTCACCTTGGAGTCGTTCAACATCGAGATGCGACGTTCGTATTCCATCCGGGTGCGTTCGACCGACCGAGGCGGGCTGTTCGTCGAGCGGGTGTTCGTGATCAAGATCCTGAACCGGCCCGAGCGTCCGGCCGCCGTCGGGCTCCGCATTCCCCCGGCGTTTTCCGCCGTGGCAGGCGCGCGCACGGCGCTCGTGTTCGCGGAGGGGCCATTCAGTGATGCCAATCCATCGGCCACCAGGCGGATCGTCGTCACGCTCCGCGTGTCGCGTGGCGCACTGTTCGGCGAGACCGCCGGCGGCGTCACGATCGGCGGCTCGGCCAAGGCCCGCACGTTCACCGGCACGGTCGATGCGCTGAATCGCTATTTCACCGACGAGCGGGCACGCATCACCTATCGGGCCGCCCGGACCGGCGGCACGGTGGAGACGCTCACGGCGGTGGCGCAGACGCCCAACGGCCCTCGCAGCCGGCCCGCCTCCGCCACGATCGGCATCGCCCCGCTGGGCAATGCGCTCTTCCAGTCGCTCGGCCGCTCGGGATGACGGGGTCTGCTCGGAGCCGCCCAGCGTGCGGCTGACCGGGCGTTGGCCGGCTTCGTTCACGCGCTGAGCGACCCCGGCGCGGCGCAGCGGATGGGGTATTCCTGCCGGCCGTGGTGCGGCCGTGCGTCGTGCCGTTTTGTCGTTGCCGGGAGCCTTCGCGCCCACCACAAGGCAAGGGGCAACTTGAAGGCGGCCCGCAAGGTGATGGACTTCTCGCCAAGAAATGCGGGCCGCTGGTTCTACGAGCGGATCAAGGCTTGGTCATCGGGCAATTCCTACGTGCACATGCTGCGCAAGACGATCATGCAGATGGCTCGTGCCGGCGAGGATGTCAACCTTGCCGTGGCCAAAGATGCCAGCGTGACCAAAGGAGTGATGCTCGGTCACTACGTGAGCGAAGACGACCCAGAGATGCGAGCCAAGGCCGACCGCATGTACCGGCGGATCTGCGACGGCCTCACGCCGAAAGTAGCCGAGGCATTCGGCCATCGGCGATCCGGCACCGAAGAACTTGAACGGCAGTTGCGGGATGCCGTTGCCGGAAAGGACTGGGAGCGGGCCAAGCGGCTGAGTAGCCAGTTGGCCAAGTAAGACCGCCGAACCGGATAGCCTGGCCCGGGCGCGGCCCCAGGAGCCCGAGCGGATCCCCCAGAACCCTGCCGACGGCTCAGGACCGGCCAGCCGCCGCTGCCGTCGATGACCTGCCCCAGGGGCCGGTACCGATTTGAGGATTTTTGAGGATTTCGGGCCGACCGACGAAACTCGCGATCCAAAAACGCTTGTTTTTCAGGGTGGCTGACGGGATTCGAACCCGCTACCCCCGGTACCACAAACCGGTGCTCTAACCGAGTGAGCTACAGCCACCGCAGATGATGACGCCGGCCTCTGGCATCACGCCGGGGCCGCGGATCGTCTGGGATGATACCACGCTCACACTGGCGATGGCAGCGGTGCCGGGGATCGCCCGCAAGGCGGTGCCCCCGCGGCGGCATGCGGCCGACCGTGCCGGCGGTCACTCACGTCGACGCGAGTCGATGAGGATCGTGACCGGGCCGTCGTTGACCAGCCGCACCTGCATGTCGGCGGCGAAGATGCCACGAGCGGTCCGGCGCCCCGTCTCCCGATCCAGTGCGGAGAGGAACGCCTCGTACAGCGGGATGGCCTCCTCCGGTCGGGCGGCGCGCGTGAAGCCGGGCCGATGGCCGCGCTCGGTGCTCGCGTGCAGGGTGAATTGACTCACGGTGAGGATGTCGCCGCCGATGTCCCGCACGCCGAGATTCATCCGCCCGGTGTCATCTGGAAAGATTCGCAGGGCGGCGACCTTCGCCGCCAGCCACTCCACGTCCGCCGCCGTGTCGCCGGTTTCCACACCGACGAGCACGAGCAGGCCGCGGCCGATGGCCGCGATCGAGGCGCCTGCGATCGTCACCCCGGCCTCGCGCACCCGCTGCACCACGACACGCATGGCGGACGAGTGTAGCGGGCGGGCGGCGACCGTCCGGCCCCACCGGGCCCGTCGATGGCCCCGACGTGCCGGCAATCTGCCCTTCCATCGGCCCCGGTCGACTGCTTCAATCCGCTCCCGATCCGGAGCCTGTCCGATGTCCACGCACCCCGTCACCACGACCGCGCTGCCGCCGGGCAGGGGCACGGTCAACGACGTGGCCCTGCTCGCGCGGTTCATCCCCCTGTTCCCCGTCGACCGGACGCTCGCGCTCGACGAACTGGCGGCGGTACGGAGGGTGACCGCGCCTCGCGTCGGCTGGGCCGCGCTCTTCCTCAAGGCCTACGCGCTCGTGGCCCGCGAGATGCCGCTCCTGCGCAGCTGGATCGTGTACCGGCCGCACGCCCGTCTGGCCACCTCCGGCGATAGCGTGGCCACGCTGGCGATCAACCGCGCCGACTCGGGGCACGACCGCCTGTTCTTCGCCCGGCTGGCCCGGCCCGAGGAGACGGCGCTCGCGGCCCTGCAGGCGTCGATCGACCGTCACGTGACGGCGCCCGTCGAGGAGGTCTTCCGCCGGCAGCTGGACCTCGAGATAGTGCCCGGAGCCCTGCGGCGGACGATCCTTCGCTGGCACTTGACCTCCGCTTCACGGAAGCGTCCTGGCCGGATCGGCACGTTCAGCCTCTCGACGCTCGCCGGGTTTCGCGCCGGCAATCACTTCCACCCCACGCTCTGCACGACGAGCCTCTGCTACGCACCCGTGGAAGCGGATGGTCGCTGCCGGGTCACGATCATCGCCGACCACCGCGTGCTCGACGGCGCCACCGTGGCACGGGCACTCGAGCGGCTCGAGCAGGTCCTGCGCGGCACGATCACGACGGAGCTCACCCGCCAGTCGCTTCGTCCGGCCGCGGCTCCCGCAGCCGCCGCCTGATCTCGGCGAGTCGGCTGCCGAGATCGCGCTCGAGGCCGCGATCGGTCGGCTCGTAGTAGGTCCGCTCGACGCCCAGGTAGTCCTGTGCGGCGATGGCGTCGGGGGCGTCGTGCGCGTACGCGTAGTCGGTGCCGCGGCCGAGGCGCGCCGCGCCGGCGTAATGCCTGTCCTGCAGATGACGTGGGACGGGGATCACGGCCCGTTCGCGCACGTCGCGCCGGGCGGCTCCGATCGCGCGCGTGCAGGCGTTGCTCTTCGGCGCGAGGGCGAGGTAGGTGACCGCCTGCGCGAGCGTGAGCTGGCACTCCGGCAGGCCGACGAACTCGGTCGCCTGCATGGCGGCGACCGCGAGCACCAGCGCCCGCGGATCGGCGTTGCCGATGTCCTCGCTCGCGAGGATCACGAGCCGCCGGGAGAGAAACCGCACATCCTCGCCCCCCTCGAGCATCCGGGCCAGCCAGTAGAGTCCGGCGTCGGCGTCGCTCCCGCGGATGCTCTTGATGAGGGCGCTCGCGCAGTCGTAGTGCGTGTCGCCGGCATCGTAGGCCACGACCTTCCGCTGCACGCTCTCTCGTGCGAGGTCGAGCGTGAATTGCAGTGGCCGCTCGGTGCTCGAGAGCACCCCCACCTCGAGGGCGCCGAGCGCGCGCCGGGCGTCGCCGTCCGCGGTCTCCACGAGAAACGCGCGGGCGTCCGCATCGAGCGAGACCGCATCGCCGCCGAGGCCATGCTCCCGATCCGCGAGGGCGCGGTCGAGCAGCGTGCCGCTGTCCGCGGGCGCCAGCGGGGCCAGCTCGAAGATGCGGCTCCGGCTGACGAGCGCCGGCGTGAGGGCGAAGAACGGATTCTGGGTCGTCGCGCCGATGAGCGCGATCACGCCCTGCTCCACGTCGGGCAGGAGGACGTCCTGCTGGGCCTTGTTGAACCGGTGAATCTCGTCGATGAAGAGGCAGGTGCGCGCACCGTCGTCCTCGAGGCGCCGCCGGGCCGCGTCGAGCACGTCGCGGAGCTCCTTCACGCCCGCCGCCGTGGCGGACAGCTCGACGAAGCGTCGGCGGGTCTCGTGGGCGATGATCTCGGCGAGCGTCGTCTTGCCCGCGCCGGGGGGGCCGTAGAGGATGATCGAACCGAGCCGGTCCGACTCGATGAGCCGCCTGAGCAGCCTGCCCGGGCCGACGAGCGCCTCCTGCCCGACATAGTCGGCGAGTCGCCGGGGGCGCATCCGGGCGGCGAGCGGGGCCGCCCGAGCGATGGTGGCCGCCCGCGAGGCGGCGAAGAGATCGGCCATGGGGGCTCTTCCGGGGGTGCCGCGCTCAGCCCGTCCAGATGAATTCGACGGGGGCATCGATCTCCGGATGAATGCTCTGATGCACCGGGCAGGTGGCGGCCGCCCGCTCGAGGACCGTCCGCTGCGGATGATCCGCCGGGAGCGGGATCGTGATGCGCGTGCGCAGGGACGCGATGCGCCGCGGGGCGCTCGCGCTCATCACCTTCTCGGTCTCCGACGTCATGCCGGCGAGGTCGAGCCCGTGACGCTCCGCGACGATGCCGATGACCGTGAGCATGCACGCGCCGAGCGCGGTGGCCACCTGGTCGGTGGGCGAGAAGCTTTCGCCCCGGCCGTGGTTGTCGACCGGCGCGTCGGTGACCACCGACGTGCCGGACGGTCCGTGGGTCGCGCGGCAGCGGAGGCCGCCCTCATACGTGCTCGTGAGCCGGATCATGC
>JBJTBO010000076.1:0-10506 GCA_046091445.1 Planctomycetaceae bacterium
GATCCTCGCGGAGCTGTAGTGCTTTCCCTTGGCGTAGAACTCCGCGCGGTTGAAGTGGCGCTGGGCCTGCTGGGCGGCGATCTCCGCCCGCGTCCGCTCCACGCGCTCCTCGTCCTCGTCGGTCAACTGGTCGGGAAACTGCACGAGCGTCTGGTCGGCGAGCAGGCCCGCGTCGTCGAGCATGCCCCCCTCGTAGCCCGGTCCCTGGTAGGCCCGCATCTTGGCCTGGATGCCGAGGAGGTGGGCCTGCAGGAGAAACTCGCTGTCGGGGTATTCGCTCCGCAGCAGGCCGTAGAAGTAGTCCGCATCCATCCACTGGCGATCGAGGAAGTGGGCGTTGGCCTGGGCCATGATGCTGTCGTCGGCGAGGGACCCGCGCGGGTCGTTGTTACGGACGTGGTCGTAGGCCTTGAGCGCACGACCCCGCGTGTCGAACAGCGGCCGGCTGCGGTCGACGAGGTTTGGCACGATCACCGGCAGCCGGTGCGCCCGGTCGAGGGCGATCCAGTACTGCGCGATCACGAACTGCCGCTGCGCGATGCGGTCGATGTGGCGGGTGTTGCTGTACTTCTTGACGAGCTCGTCGTAGGTGTCCTCCGCCTTCGGATACTGGTCCGTGAAAAACTGGCACTCGCCGAGCTGCCAGAGCGCGTCCTCCTCGACGCCCGAATCGGGCCAGCGATCGACCGCGACCTTGTACTTCGGAATCGCGTCCTTGTAGCGGCCTTCACGGAACAGCGCGTCTCCCTCCGCGAGCGCCTTGCGGGCCACCTGCTCGTTCGGGCCGCGGCCGACCATCCGCTTCCAACGCTTCTTGACGTTTTCGCCCTTGAAGTAATCCCATGGGTCGACCTGCTCGGCGCCGGTGTACTCGGACGAGATGACCTGCGAGTCGGCGGACGTCGCGGGATCCGCCTTCGACCAGGGCCACTTCGGTGTCTTCAGACTGGCGCAGCCCGCGGCCGCGAGCGCGCAGCACGCGGCCGGCACGATGCATCGTGCCGTTCGGGAGGCAGTCACGGGGCGTCTCATGGGCGGTCGTTTCCTGGGGCTGGTCCGTCCCGGCGGGCCGCGTGCGGCGTCGTCGCCGATCCGGCGGTGTGCGGCGAGCATGTCATGGCGCGTGCCGCTCCCGCGATCCGCGCGGACGGGCGGCCTTCGGTGCAGGCTGATGCGGCAGCCAGCGGGCGGCGACGGGCGGCCTGCCGAGCAGGTGGGACAGGTAGGCGTTCATGATCGCCCGCACCTCCGCGCTGACGGCCGGCGGCAGGTCGATCGACCCACGATCGGGGCTCGCGAATCCGCGCAGGGCCGCGAGTCCCGCGGGTGAGACCGAGATGACCGCGCGACGTCCCTGACGGCATCGCCCGCAGAGCGTGCCTCCGTCGAGCATGCCGAAGGCGACGCGTCCCGCCGTGGGCAGCGCCGCGCCGCAGGCGGCGCACTCGCACAGGGCCGGACCGTGGCCGGTGATCCGCAGGACGGCCAGCTCCGCACGCACGACGACACCCGCCACGATGTCGTCCGGCATGACGGTGCCCGACAGGTCCCGCAGGGTCGCATGGGCGGCATCGAAGAGTTCCGGCTGCGGGTCGGCGTCGGCCGTCAGGTCATCGAGCAGCGCGGCGACGTGCATGCCGCCGCTGACCGCGGCGAGGCTCGTGCCGACGCGAAAACGATGCTCCAGGCAGGCTTCCGTGAGCAGGTCGAGCCCTCCGGACGCCGTGCGGAGGACGAGTACCTCGGACGTGGAGAGCAGGTCAAGGCCGCCGTCGAAGTGGCCCTTCGGCCTCCACGCCCCCTTCGCCAGGGTCCGCACCTTGCCGAGTTCGCGGGCGAAGAGCGTGACCACGCTGCTCGTCTCGCCGAAGGCGACGGTGCGGATCACGATCGCGCGTGACTTGGCCGGGCCGGCCCGCTCAGCGGCCATCATCGCGTCCCGCCCGTCCGGGCGGCTCGTCCGCCCCGGGTTCGAGTCGCTCGATCCGCACGAGGTCGATGCGGCGCCGGGTCGCCGCCAGCACCTCGGCGCGCATGCCGTGCGCCTCCATCCGTTCGCCGATCTGCGGAATTCTGCCGAAGTGGTGGAACACGAAGCCTCCGACGGTGTCGCAGTTCTCCTCCTCGGGCAGCGCGCAGCCGAGGTGGCGATTGAGCGTTTCGAGGCGCACGTTGGCGAGCACCTCGCAGGCGTCCGGGGAGATCTGGCGGATCCCGTCGGTGAAGGCCTCGTCGTGCTCGTCGGCGATCTCGCCGACGATCTCCTCGAGCGCGTCCTCGATGGTGACGAGCCCGGCCACTCCGCCGAACTCGTCGGTCACGATCGCCAGGTGCGTGTTGCCGCGCTGGAACTCCCGCAGGAGCTTCCGCACGGTCATCGACTCCGGCACGAACCAGGGGGGGCGCAGCAGCTGCTCGAGCGACGGAGCCGTGGCGCCGGCGGCGAAGCCCTCGGCGAACAGCTGAAGCACGTCGCGGATGTGGAGGATTCCCACGATGTCGTCCGGAGAGCGGCCCCAGACGGGGAGCCGCGTGTGGGCGCTGTCGGCGGCGAGCCGGACGGCCTCCTCCCAGCCAGCCGAGGCGGGGATGGCGAGCATGCTCGTCCGGGGCGTCATCACGTCGGCGACCCGCACCTCGTCGAGGCGGATGACGCCGCGGATCATGTCGCGCGCCTCCCCCTCCAGTCGGCCCTCACGATGCGCCTGCTCGACGACCGCGTGCAGTTCCTCGTGGGGGCACTCCGGCTCGTCGCGGCCGCGGCGTCCGACCAGCCGCGGCAATGCCGTCACGAGCCGTGCGGCCCACTCGACGGCGGGCGTCACCACTCCGACCACGGGTCGCCAGAGCGGCCAGGTCGCGACCACGACCCATGCCCCGGCGAGCCGCACCGCGAGCACCGGCACGACCACGAGCGCGATCCAGACGATCACGATCCACCCCGCCACCGCCCGGATCCCGGCGGTGGCGACGTCGACCCCCTGGAACGCGAGCAGCGTGGCCATGACCGCGGCCGCGGCGACCACGGTCGCGGAGATGAAGGCGATCGTGGGACCGGCGGCCGTCATCGCGGCGCACTGGTCCGGCCGTCCGCGGCGCTGGCAGCGTTCCTGCACGTCCTGAAGCGATGTTCCCCGGGCCGCCCGTGCCTGAACGGCGGCGAGCGCGGCGATCGCCAGCAGTGCGGCCGACCACGGTGCGCTCATCGTGCGGCCCGCCGGCTGCGGGGGGGCGGAGGCAGTCCGGCGGCCGCGAGCAGCGTGCGCTCGCGCAGCCGCATCGCCCGCCGGTCAGCGGGGTCGTGGTCGTCGTAGCCGACGAGGTGCAGAAGGCCGTGCACCGCGTAGTAGGCCACCTCGTGCCGCGCCGCCCAGCCCACCTCCTGCGCCGTCCGGCGCGCCGTCTCGGCGCTGATGGCGATGTCGCCGGCGACCGTGGCGGGCTCGTCCCCGGACAGATCGAACGTGATGACGTCGGTGGGCCCCGGGAGCCCGAGCCACGTGCGATGCAGCGTCGCCATGCGGCGATCATCGACGAGGAGCACGCACAGGCGGGCCCGCTCGATCCGCTGTCGCGCGAGGGCGGCCCGCACCACGCGCGTGAGCCACCGCCCGCCGATCCGCACGACGCGCTGCCGGTCCACGACGTCGATCTCGATGGCGGCCGAGGTCTGGTTCGCCGCCGCGGGCTCCCCGCCTCGCCCGCTCGACGTGCCGCGGGCCCTCCGGGGCGGTCGCGCGTGCCGCATCGACATGCGCATGCCTCATGCCGTCCGTTGGCCGGGATACTTCACGCGACCGTGGTAGACGGCCGTCAGGCTCTTCACGAGGCTCTGCTCGATGAGCTCGAGCTCCTCGAGCGTGAGCCCGCATTCGTCGAACTGGCCGTCGAGCAGCCGCTTCATGGCGATGTCGTGCACGAGGCCGGCGATCCGCGCCGGCGTCGGCTCCGTGAGCGTGCGACTGGCGCTCTCGGCGGCGTCGGCGAGCATCATCACCGCCGACTCCCGGGTGCTCGGCCGTGGCCCGGGGTAGCGGAACGTCTGCTCGTCCACTTCGCCGCCGTGGGGGTCGGTCTGGGACCGCTCCGCGGCCCGGCGGTAGAAGTACTCGACGAGCGTCGTGCCGTGATGCTCGGCGATGAGATCGATGATCGGCTGCGGCAGGTTGTACTGTCGGGCGAGTTCCGCACCCTCCTTGACGTGCGCGATGATGATGAGCGTGCTCATGGCCGGAACGAGGGCCTCGTGGCGGTTCTGGTCCCCCTGGTTCTCCACGAAGTACGCCGGCTTGAGCATCTTGCCGACGTCGTGGAAATAGGCGCCGACGCGCACGAGGAGGCCGCGGGCCCCGATCGCCTCGGCCGCCGCCTCGCCGAGGCTCGCCACGTTGATCGAGTGGTTGTAGGTGCCGGGGGCGCGGCGCACGAGCTCCTGGAGGAGCGGGTGTGCCGCGTCTCCCACCTCGAGCAGGCTGAGGTCGGTGAGCACGCCGAAGGACCGTTCGATGAAGGGCAGCAGGCCCGTCATGAGGAACCCGGCCAGGACCGTCCACGCGCCGGTGCGGGCCGCCTCCTGCACGAGCGCCACGTCGAGAGACCGGCTTTCCAGCAGGCTCGCGCCGAGCTGGGTGAGGCTCGCCACCGCACCCGCCCAGAGGCCGACGTAGATGAGCTTGCTGCGGCTGCGGATCCGGCCCATCCAGAAGACGAGCGCCGCGGCGCCGGCCGACAGCGTGACGAAGTCGGTGAGGCCGCGGCCGAGCCCCACGACCACGACGAGCGCCACCTGGGCCGCCAGCAGCAGGGCGAGGTCGCGATCGTAGGCCAGCGCGACCGTCATCGCGAAGACGAGCAGCGGCACCGACTCGGCCCGCCACGCGTCGTTTGCGAGAAGCACGCAGAGCACGACCGTGAGCACGGCGAGGGCGGTGATGGTGACCACGTTGCCCAGGTCGGTGAGCACGCGGCGATGGTGCATGTGGAGGTAGAAGCCGGCCAGCGCGAACATCGCGACGAAGAACCCGAGCATCGAGAGCACGCGGGCGAGTCGCTGGCGGGTCGTCTGCTCCCCGGAGTGGGCGTGGTGCTCGCGGCGCAAAAGCACGAGCGCGTCGCCGTCGATCGCGGTGTCCGCCAGCGCGAGCACGTCGCCGGACGAGTAGCGGACGAACTGCTGCGGCGTCTTGGCGATCGCGTCCTGCTTCGCCCGCGCGGTGCCTTCCCGGTCGATCTGCAGGGATCCCGACAATCGCGGCTCGAGCCAGGCGAAGACGCGATCACCGAACGGTCCGGTGCCGAGTTCGTCGGCGAGCCGCGACTTGAGCCTGCTCTTCGCCTCGCCCAGCAGCACGTGCGCGACCTGCACGCGGGTCATCTCCGCCGTGCTGCCGAGCGGATGGACGTCGATCTCCGTCTGGCTGCCGTCGTCGATGCCGTGCTGGATCTTGTCGAGCACGCCCTTGTTCTCGAGGTCCGCGAACGCGGTGTCGATCGCCTTCTCGAACTCGTCGAGGCGATCCTTCGCGTCGACGCGAGCGCGGAAGCGCTGAAATGCCTCCTCGGCCGCGGCGACGAGTCGCGCCCGCTCCGCCTCGGCGGCGCGGCGAGGGTCGGCGTCCGCCTCCGGGGCGGCGGTCGGTGCCGACCCCGCGTCCGCCGCCGGATTCGCCTCGTCGGGCGGCTCGGGCGCCACCGGCGGCTCGGCCGTCGAGTCGGCAAGCGCGTCGAGGGCCGCGGCGGCGTCGGGCGCGAACTCGAGCCAGGCCTCCCGGGAAACCTTCGCCAGGGTCTCGCTGGCGGCGATTTCCGCGACGCGGTTCTTCAGGCCGTCGCGCAGGCGCACGATCGGGGCCTTGTCCTGCGCGTAGACGACCCGCACCCGCGCCGCCGCCCGCTGCTGGGCATCGCGGGTCGCTTCCGTGTCCGGCCGCTCGAACGGCACCCGCGACACGACGCCACGGGGCGGGACCGATCCGATGCGGAAGGGAAAGGGCTCCTCCCAGCCGCGCAGCAGCACGAGCAGCAGCAGCGCCGCGCCGACGCACATCCCGAGGCGGGCGAGCACGTCCGCACGGGTCGCGATTTCGAGGAGACCGGCGAAGAAGCCCGTGGGCGCGTCAATCGCTCCCCCGCGTCGGCTGCGGCGTCGGTGCGGCGCGTTGTCCACGGGTCGATCGGTCCTCAGTGTTCGTAGGCGTCGACGATGCGCTGCACGAGCGGGTGGCGCACGATGTCGACGCCGCCGAGCTGCACGCGTCCACAGCCGGGGACGTCGCGCAGCCGCCGCATCGCGTCCACGAGCCCGCTCTGCCGCTCCGACGGCAGGTCGATCTGCGTCGTGTCGCCGGAGATCACCATCTTCGACTCGTGCCCGAGCCGAGTCAGGAACATCTTCATCTGGGCGACGGTCGTGTTCTGGGCCTCGTCGAGGATCACGAAGGCGTGGTTGAGCGTCCTGCCGCGCATGTAGGCCAGCGGGATCATCTCGACGATGTCCTGATCGGTGAGCCGCTTGAGCACCTCGTAATCCATCATCTCGCGGAGCGCGTCCATGAGCGGTCGGAGGTAGGGATTGATCTTCGCCTGGAGGTCGCCGGGCAGATATCCGAGGCTCTCGCCCGCCTCCACGGCGGGCCGCACGAGCACGATCTTCCGAACCCGCTCGCTGCGGAGGAAGGCGACGGCCATCGCGACGGCGAGGAACGTCTTGCCGCAGCCCGCCGGACCCGTGCAGAGCACGATGTCATGGTCGCGGATCGCCTGCACGTAGGCCGCCTGTCCGGCGGACCGGGGCACCAGCTGCCTGCCCGGCTGCTGGATCTCGATCGGGTCGTGCCGCACCGGCGGCGCGTCCCCGGTCGCCACGGCGAGCAGCCTGCTCACCTGATCGGCGGTCACGGCCCCCTCGTCGCGCGCGATGCGATCGAGCGACTCGAAGACCGTGGTGGCGCGGCGGACCGCGGCCTCTTCCCCCTCGATGTGGATGGCGTCGTCACGCGCCGTGACGCCGACCCCGAGGGCGGTGCGGATGCGGCGCAGGTGCTGATCGCGCGGCCCGAAGACGGCGACGAGTCGCTTCGAATCGACGACCGCGATCGACGTGCGGGGCATCGAGAGCCGCGGCGGCCGGGTCCGTCGGCGGTTCCGGAGAGGGATGGGCTGCACCTCCATACTATACACCTGGACCGCTCGGACCCCGAATGGCCGGGCGAGAGCCGGGTTTAGCGACGCCGGGCGGGGCGCGGCCCGCGGCCGGGACGCTTCATCCGGGGCAGCCGAACGTCCAGAGCGCCCAGGCGCCCGGAGCCGCGAGCGTCAGCGAGTCGACGAGGTCGAGCACGCCTCCCATCCGGCCGAGTGCCGTGCCGGAATCCTTGGCGTCGTACTCGCGCTTGATCAGCGACTCGCACAGGTCCCCGAGCATGCCGAGCGCGCCGACCGCGAGACCGAACACGACGAAGCCGCCGACCGGCCGCGCGGACCCGCCGCCGCGCTCGATGACGAGCCATGCGAGTCCCACCGCCGCGAGGAGCGACGCGACCGCCCCGTCCCACGTCTTGCCGGGACTGAGTCGTGGAGCCATGCGATGCCTGCCGATGAGTGAGCCGACGAGGTAGGCCGCGATGTCGCCCCCCTTGACGACGGCGATGAGGCTCACGAGCGGAACGATCACGGGCCACGCGCCGCGTCCCTCCACGCCCGCGGCGCCGCCCACCACCCGCAGGGCGACCATGAACGCCAGCGGCAGGCCGACGAGCGTGACGACGAGGGCACCGGCGGCGGCCCGCTCGACCGGCCGGTCGCCTTCGCCGTAGTGCAGCACCTCCGCGGTGAGCAGGGCGGCGACGGCGACGGCGCACGCGAGCGCCGTCCATCCGAGCCCCGTGAGCGACGACGCGCAGGGCGTGGTCGTCGTGGCGACGGTGGCGCCGACCGCCGTGACGACGGGAAGCGCGGCGACCGCGAACTGCACCGTCGCTTCGCGGAGCCGCGTCCCGTGCCGCGCGACCAGCGCGGCGAACTCCGCCGCGCCGCCGAGCGCCGCTGAAACGGCGACGGGCAGAAGCCACCAGCCGGGCCGCGTGCCGAGGAGCCCCGTCGCGTCCGCCCAGGCGAGCGCGACGAAGCCGGTGACGACCCCGGCGGCGACCTGGGCGCGCGGACCGAGCGCCTTCGGCAGCGCCCACCGCCTCGGCCGCTCGGTCGTGGTGACGGGATCCACGGCGCTCACGGTCGCGTCAATCCTCCGAAGCGACGATCCCGCCCCGCGAAGGCCGCGAGGGCCGCGTCGAGGTGCGCGACCGTGAACTCCGGCCACGGCACGTCGGTCACCCAGAGCTCGGCGTAACTGATCTGCCAGAGGAGGAAGTTGCTCAGCCGCATCTCGCCGGCCGTGCGGATGAGCAGGTCGGGATCGGACATCCCCGTGGTGTCGAGGCGGCTCGCGACGAGAGCCTCGTCGATGGACTCCGGATCGAGGCGGCCCGCGGCGGCGTCGCGGGCGAGGCTGCGGGCGGCCGCCACGAGCTCGCCGCGCGAGCCGTAGTTGATCGCGAGGCACAGCCGCATCCCGGCGTTGCGTTCGCAGAGCGCCGCCGACCGGTCGAACTCCGCGAGGGTCGATGCGGGGAGGCCGTCCCGGCTGCCGATCATCGCGAGCCGGATGCGCTCCCGCATGAGGAGCCCGCGTTCCTCGACGAGGTACTGCTCGAGCAGGTGCATGAGGAACCGCAGCTCGGGGGCGGGTCGCCGCCAGTTCTCGCTCGACAGGCAGTAGAGCGTCAGCTGGTCGATGCCGAGCCGAGCGCAGTGTTCGGTGACGCGTCGCACGGTGGCGACCCCGCGTCGATGCCCTTCGATCCGCGGCAGGCCGCGGGCCTGCGCCCAGCGGCCGTTGCCGTCCATGATGATCGCGACGTGGCGCGGGAGTCCCGCGCGGGAGGCGGCCGTCGTCCCGACCGGATCGGTCGCCGACGCCACGGCCGGTGGATCGGAGGCGCGGGTGGTCACGTGGGTGCCGGCGTGCGCGGGGCATGGGAGGCCACGGGCGCCGCACGAGACCGCCCGAGGACGATCGTCTGGCTCCGATCCGGCCCCACGGAAGCCACGGTGACGGGCCGGCCGAGGAGCTCGCCGATCCGCGCGATGTAGCGCCTGGCGTTGGCGGGGAGCGCGGCCTCGGTGCGCACGCCACTGATGTCCTCGTGCCAGCCCGGGAGCGACTCGTAGACGGGTATCGCCCGCTTGAGGTCGTCGATCTGGCCGGGGAATCGGGTCGTGCGACCGCCGTCGATCTCGTAGGCCGTGCAGATCCGCAGCTCGTCGAGACCGCTGAGCACGTCGAGCAGCATGACGGCGAGTTCGTCGACCCCCGAGAGTCGGGCGGCATAGCGGGCGGCCACCGCGTCGAACCAGCCACAGCGTCGCGGCCGCATCGTGACCGTCCCGTACTCCCGGCCCCGCTCGCGCAGGTACACCCCGACGGGTTCGCCCTGCTCCGTCGGCAGCGGACCGCCACCCACGCGCGTCGTGTAGGCCTTGACCACGCCGATCACGCGCTCGATCCAGCGGCCCGGTACGCCCGACCCGCTCGCCACGCCGAGTCCCGAGGAATTGGAACTGGTGACGAACGGAAACGTGCCGTGATCGACATCGAGCAGCGATCCCTGGGCACCTTCGAAGAGGAGCCGACGGCCATCCTCGACCGCGTCGAGCAGGAACGCGGTCGTGTCGGCGACGAACGGCCTGAGCCGCTCGGCATGCCGCAGCGAATCGGCGAGGATCGCCTGCGGATCGAGCGGCATGGCACCGTCGCCCTGCCACGCCGAGAGCATGCGGTTCTTCACGGCGACGATGTCGGCGAGCTTCGCCGCGAATCCCGGCCGATAGAGGTCGCCGAGTCGGATCGCGAACGAACGCCCCACCTTGTCGCGGTAGCAGGGACCGATGCCACGACCCGTCGTGCCGATCGCCTCACCTCCCGACAGGCTGCCGTCGAGGATGCGATCCTCCGCCAGATGCCAGGGGAAGACGAGGTGCGCGCGGTCGCTCAGGAGGAGCTTGCCGGCGACGGTCACTCCCCGCGCCTCGAGCCCCTCGATTTCGCGGATGAAACTGGCCGGGTCGAGCACGACACCCCCGGCGACCACGCAGGTGATGCCGTCGCGCAGGATGCCGCTCGGGATGAGCGACAGCTTCCACGTCTGGCCACCCGAGACGACGGTGTGGCCGGCGTTGGCCCCGCCCGCGTAGCGGACCACGATCTCGTGGTCCTCCGTGAGGATGTCGACGAGCTTTCCCTTGGCCTCGTCACCCCACTGGAGGCCGATCACACAGGTGCCGGGCACGGCGGACAGACCCTCCTCGACGCGGGACAATCGCGGAGGCTGCCGGCGCGAGCCGTTCCCGGAGGAACGCGGCGATCGTGCGGCCGGCCTCCGCCGCGGTGACGTGATGCGAGGTGCCGGGCTGCTGTTTCACGAAGGCGTACCGTGATCGGGTCGTGCT
>JBJTBO010000077.1:0-3875 GCA_046091445.1 Planctomycetaceae bacterium
GAGGAGGACCGCCTCCGCGACCTGGCAACCGCCAGGATGTGCCTGTCCGGACGGCACGGGGTCCGTCGCACCGTCGCGCGACGGGGCTCCCCGCATCACGACGGCGTTCACCCGGACCCGTGGATGGCGACGGGCGAATTCGCCCGACAGGGCGCGGGCGAGGGCCGGAATCGCCCCTGCCGCGCAGGCCGCGGCCACCTCGTCCGCACGTGGGTGCGTCGCCGCGTCGTCTCCGACCAGGACGATCGCGCCCCCCGTGGCCTGATCGCACATGACGGCGCCCACCTCCTGGGCGCAGACGAAGGCGCCGATGCAGGTGACGTCGAAATGGGATCGCAGGTCGTCGGCCGTGACCTCCTCGAGCACCGTGCGCCTGCGGATCATCGCGGTGGTGACGAGAACGTCGATCCTGCCGATGTGATCGGCCACCCGGTGCACCATCGCACGCACCGGACCGTCGTCCCGGAGGTTCGCCGTCACCGCGAGCGCGGGCCGGCCCGCGCGCTCGACGTCCGCCGCGAGGGCGCGGGCCTCGACGAGCGATCCGTGGCAGTGGATCGCCACCGCGAAGCCCCGGGCCGCGAGCGCCCGCACCACGGTGGCGCCGAGTCCCCGCGCGCCGCCCGTGACGAGCGCCACCGGCTGTGTCGCCGGGTTTCCCGTGTCGGCCGGGGATGCGTCCGCCCTCTCGGACATGTCGGCCGCCTGCATGGACGACTCCCGGTGGATGCGAGGAACGCGTGACCTGCGCGGTTCACGACGCCGTGCCGGGCCGCGGCCGGGCGTGGAAGTCGAGGATCTGCTTCCACGCCTCCTCCGGCGTCTCCGCGTAGCTGAAAAGGTCGAGGTGGTGATCCGCGATCACCCCGACCTCCGCGAGAAACCTGAAATCGATCACGTTGTCCCAGTACTCGCGTCCGAAGAGGATGATCGGCACCGGCTGCATCCGTTGCGTCTGCCGCAGCGTGAGGGTCTCGAACATCTCGTCGAGCGTGCCGAAGCCGCCGGGAAAGAGCACGACGCCCGCCGCCCGCAGGATGAAGTGGAACTTCCGCATCGCGAAATACTTGAACTGGAAGCACAGCTCCGGCGTGATGAACGGATTGGGCTGCTGCTCGAAGGGGAGGCGGATGTTGAGGCCGATCGACTTGCACCCCACGTCGAAGGCGCCGCGATTGGCCGCCTCCATGATGCCGGGACCACCCCCGGTGACGACCACGAAGTTGCGGTCGGCGTCACACTGGTTGTCGATCGACACGAGCCGGGCGAACTCGCGGGCCGCGTCGTAGTAACGGGAAAACTCGAGGAGCCGCGTGCTGCGCTCGACCTCCCGGAGAAGACGTGCGTCGTGGGGCGCGGAAGCCGCCGCCCGCCTGGCCTCGGAGAGCCGCCGCTCGGCCGCGGTCCGTTCCACGATCTGCGTCCCGCCGAACACGATCACCGTGGAGTGGATGTTGTCGGCGAGAAAGGCCAGTTCCGGCTTGCCGAGTTCGAGCAGCATCCGCACGCCACGCATCTCGACCCGCGTCAGGAGCGCCGGATCCTCCTGGGCGAGGCGGTAGCTCGGCGACGACAGGATCCGTTCCATGTTCTCCGCCACGAGCGCCACGTCGTCGCCGAGAATCGTGTCGGGAAGGATGCTGCATGCCTTCGGCGGCCGGCCGGTCCCCGGATTCCCGGGATCGGGCCCGTCCGTGGGACGGTGTTCGTTCGCCATGCGTCACGTCTCCAGTTCGACGGTCTCACCGAGCGCGGGCACGTGGGTGGCCCAGCCTCGCGACGCGCGGAGCATCTCCGCCATGCCGCGTGCGGCGGCCGGCTCGCCGTGCACGAGGACGGTGCGCCGCGGCGCC
This sequence comes from Planctomycetaceae bacterium, assembly GCA_046091445.1. Lineage (GTDB taxonomy): Bacteria > Planctomycetota > Planctomycetia > Pirellulales > UBA1268 > QWPN01. The sequence goes on from JBJTBO010000077.1 coordinate 1,854, forward strand.
GGCAGCGCGCCGAGCCACCGGTCGAGTTCGCGGCGGTCCGCGTGCCCGGAGAGGGCGTCGATGCGCCTCACCGCGGCCGCGACCGGCACGTCCCGCCCGTGGATCCGCAGTTCCTTCGCGCCGTCGAGGAGCGTCCTGCCGCGGGTGCCGGCCGCCTGGAAGCCCGCCACGAGCACGGTCGTCCGCGGGTCGGGCAGCCGACGCGCGAGGTGGTGGAGGATGCGGCCCCCGTTCATCATCCCGCTCGATGCGATGACGATGCCGGGGCCACGATGGTCGTTGATCGACTTCGATTCCGCCGCGGTCCGCGACAGCCGCACGAACGGGCTGACGAGCGACGTGATCACACCCTCGGCCTGTGCCTCGGTGAAGTCGTGCTCCTGGCCGTGCCGGCGGAAGACCTCTATGGCATCGACCGCCATCGGCGAATCCACCCAGATCGGCACATCCGGCACGCGGCCCGCCGCCATGAGCGTGCGCAGCAGGTAGACGAGCTGCTGCGCACGCCCCACGGCGAACGACGCCACGAGCAGCACACCACCCCTGGCGATGGCCTCCTTGACGACACCCTCGAGCTCGTCGAGCGGTCGGCTCGGCGGATGATCACGGTCTCCGTAGGTGCTCTCGAGCAGGAGGTAGTCGCACGGCGGCGGCGGCACCGGGTCGTGGTAGAGCGGCGCGCTGAAGCGGCCGATGTCGCCCGAGAAGACGATCCGCAGGGGGGCGCGTTCGTCCGCTGAAGCGACCTCCGTCTCGACGAACGAGCTGCCGAGCATGTGGCCGGCGTCGTGAAAGCGGCAGCGGACGCCCTCGGTCGGGGTGAACCACTCGAGCCTCGGCATGGTGCGCAGGAGCCGGAGCGTGCGCTGCACGTCGCGCTCCTCATAGAGCGGCAGCGCCGGCTGGTGGCGGGAATAGCCCTTGCGATTGGCATACTCCGCGTCCTCGCTCTGACACTTCGCCGAATCGTAGAGCAACAGACCGAGCAGGTCGGCGGTCGCCGCCGTGGTCCAGATCGCGCCGGTGAAGCCCTCACGGACGAGCCGCGGCAAGAACCCGGAGTGATCGATGTGCCCGTGGGTGAGCACGATCGCGTCGATCGTCTCCGCGCGCACGGGAAAGGGGGCCCAGTTGCGATCGCGCAGGCGCTTCTCCCCCTGGAACAGCCCGCAGTCGACGAGCACGTTCCTCCGACCGGCGGTGAGCAGATGCCGTGAGCCGGAGACCACCCCAGCCGCACCCAGAAACGAGATCGTCGTCATCGCGGCTCCACCGTCGAACCCGCCACGAGCACTTCACCGTCGCCGACGGCCAGCGCCGCGACACGCATCGACGGGCGGCCCGTCCCGCCCGTCGGCAAGGTGACCACAAGCACGCTCTGGCCGTCCACCCTGGGGATGTCGCAGGTGAGGCCCAGTCGTCGCAGACGGTCCGCCGCCGCGTGCAGGAGCCTACCCTTCGGCAACGGAATCGCCCCGAGATGGGCGGTGGCGAGCCGACATTCCAGCCGTCCGACCCCCGCGAGCCGCACCTGCAGCCGGAGGGAGACGACCGGCCGGATCGCATGGGCCAGCCACGCCGGCAGGGGCGACACCTCGGTGAGCGTTGCGGCGATGTCCACGGTGCCGGGACCGAGCCGCACACGGGGTTCGACCACACCCGCCGGCAGAAGGCCCGGGTGCCGGCGCGGCAGATCGTCCGCGAGCCACGCGTTGCACTCCTGCTCCGTGAAGGCCTGATCCCACGAGCCCGAACGACTGGCGGCGTCACGGAGCGCGGCCGCTTTCGTGATGAAGCGACGGGCGGCGGCCGGGTCGGGAGCGTGCGACGCCCGTATCGCATGGAAGCCGGGCCGGGGGGGGCGGGCCCGCATGCCGCCCGATGCCGCCACGCCGGCCGAACCGAGCACGATCAGCGTCCCCACGACCAATCGCCGCGGGCGGCGCGGGGGGGGGCCGGGCCGGGGGGGGGGGGGGGGGGGCGCGTTCCGGGGGGGCGGGGGTGCGCCACACCCCGCCGCGG
>JBJTBO010000078.1:0-2033 GCA_046091445.1 Planctomycetaceae bacterium
CGAGTCGGGCGAGGCCCTCGCCCATGGTCCGCGCGTGGAAGATGTCGTTGTCGATGACGAGCACCCGGATCGTGGTTGCCGACACGACGCCCCCGTTGGTCCCGGTCGCCTCGTGACTCTCCGCCGCGTCCCTGGAAACGATGCCTGCCCCCATGCGATCGATCGTACGGGCGGGCGCCGCGTCGCGTCCAGTTGCCGGCCGGATCGGGTCGCCGGGAAACGCGTCCCGGCCCGTCACGCCGGTTCCAGAGGCGGGAGTCGCGGCGGAGCCGGCAGCCAGATCGTCACCTTGGTGCCCCGGCCCGGAGCGGTCTCGATGTCGATCGTGCCGCCGTGCGCCTCGACGATCTTGCGGGCCGTCGGCAGCCCCAGGCCGGAGCCGCCCTGCTTCGTCGTGTAGAACGCGCGGAACACCTTCCCGAGCGTCTCGGCGTCCATGCCCGGCCCCGTGTCGATGAGCTCGAGCACGACGCCCAGGCCCGCCGGACGCGTCCGCACCACGAGCTGGCCGCCGGCCTCCATCGCCTGCACGGCGTTGAGCACGAGGTTGAGCACCGCCGAGCGGAAGGTCTCACGATCGAGCCGGACCTTGGGAAGGGCCGGATCGAGGTAGCGAATGACGTCCACGCCCGCATCCCGGGCGTGCGGTGCGAAGAAATCGAGCAGCTGTTCGAGCTCGCCGTTGAGGCTGCCCGGTTCGAGCGTCAGCGTCTCCTGCCGCGCGAAATCGAGAAAATCCCCGAGCAGCTTCTGGAGCCTGTCGCACTCCTGCCGCACGAGGTCGATCTTGGCCCGCGCACGGCGATCCCGATGCCGCGTGGGCGATGCGGGATCGTCGGCCTCGAACTCCTCGGCGAGCAGCTCCATGTTGAGCCGGATGGTGGAGAGCGGATTGCGGATCTCGTGGGCGAGACCGCCCACGAGCGCCGCAAACTCGGCGTAGGTCTCCGCCCGCGAGCGATCCGCCTCGTCCACCGCCGACATCGCCGACATCGCCGATCCCCCGCGCGGCCCGGGCCGCGCCGGCTCAGGACCCCTCGCCGCCGGTGCTCTCCGCCATCTCGCGCATCGCCGCCTTGCGACTGAGCTTCACGCGGTCCTGGTCGTCGACCGCGATCACCTTCACCCGCATGACGTCGCCGACGCGGCACACGTCGCCGACGCTCGAGACGTACTCGTCCGACAGCTCGCTGATGTGGCAGAGTCCGTCCTTGCCCGGCACGAGTTCCACGAAGGCACCGAAGTCCTTCACGCTCGTCACGCGGCCCTCGTAGATGCGTCCGATCTGGATCGACGCCGTGAGGGCCTCGATCTTCGCCATCGCGGCCATCGCCCCCTCGGCATCGTGGCTCGCGACCGTCACCGTGCCGTCGTCCTCCACCTCGATGCTCGCGCCCGTGGATTCCTGGATCGCGCGGATGGTCTTGCCGCCGGGGCCGATGAGGAGGCCGATCTTCTCGGGGTTGATCTTCGTCCGGAGCAGGCGCGGCGCCCACGGCGAGATCTCCGGCCGCGGCCGGCGGATGGCACCGAGCATGGTCTTGAGGATCTCGAGCCGGGCGGCCCGAGACTGCTGCAGCGTGCCCTCGATGATCGCCCGCGAGATCCCGTTGATCTTGAGGTCCAGCTGGATGCCGGTGATGCCGTTCTGCGACCCGGCGATCTTGAAGTCCATGTCGCCGTAGTGGTCCTCGTCGCCGATGATGTCGGTGAGGAGCACCCACCGGTCCTCGGACTGCTTGACCAGCCCCACCGAGATGCCGGCCACCGGGTGCGAGATCGGCACGCCCGCCGCCATCAGGCCCAGCGTCGCCCCGCACACGCTCGCCATCGAACTCGAACCGTTCGATTCGAGGATGTCGGAGATGACGCGGATCGTGTAGGGAAACACATCCGGATCCGGGAGCACCGGCTTCACGCTCCGCTCCGCGAGCGCGCCGTGGCCGAGCTCACGCCGGCCCGGCCCGCGGATCGGACGCACCTCGCCGACCGAGTAGGACGGAAAGTAGTAGTCGAGCATGAACTTCTTCGAG
>JBJTBO010000079.1:0-12354 GCA_046091445.1 Planctomycetaceae bacterium
GAGAATGCGGGCGGGTTTCGGGGTGGGAACGATGATCGTCATCTGTGCGAACTGGGCGATCCACGACGGCACGTTCGGGGGCCGGGCTGCCATCGACGCCGGTCCCTGGTTGCAGGCGGTCCACCGGGCCGCGCACCGCGCGGGCTTCGGGCGCGATGGCCGCTATCGTCCGGTGGACGTCATCGACATCGTGTTCGCGGGCGACACGTTCGATTGGCTGACGTCAGCCGTGTGGACGCGCAAGTCGCGTCCGTGGCACGCGGGATCGGCGGTCGTGCATGACCACGCCCGGGTACGCCGGGTGAGCGTGACACGAGCCCGCACCCTCGTGGCCGGTCTCGCCCGCTGGGTTCGGCGCGGCCTGCCGGTGCCGCGGGCGGATCGCATCGGGAGGCCGCGGATCGAGGATCGGATCAGGGTGCCCGTCCGGGTGTCGTTCCTGTCCGGGGATCGCGACACGTCGCTCGATGAGCTTGCGCCGGAGGCTGCACGGTTCGGGTGCAGCATCGGGAGCGCATGGGGTGACGACATCATCGAAGTGCGTCACGGCGATGAATTGGATCCGCTCTGCGTGCGATCGTCCTCATCGGCAGGAGGCCGTGAACGGTGCCCGACGCTGCGCGAGAGCATCGCGGTCGATCTCGTGGCCCGATTCGGCGGCCACCTGCTCGAATCCGGCCACGACCGCGGATTCGTCGGTCGGCTTGTGTTCGCCATCGGTGCGGTCGAACCGATCGTGATTCCGGCGGTGCTGGCCCGCGTGATGAACGGTCACGTCGCCACGGGTGCAGGCAGGCGTCCCGCGCCGATCGATTGCTGGCGGCGAAGTGTCGATGCGTGGCATGACGTGGCGGGCAGGCATCCGCCGAGTCACGGCCTCGCATGCTGTCCGCTCGACGCGCTGGCGGCCGCCCTCGGTGCGGTCGAGTCGCCGCTGGCTGGGGCTCCCCGGGACGCTCCCGCGGGGCTCGTCGATCTGTTGAGCGGATGGTCGGCGGGGAGATCGCGGCGGTTCGCCGGCGGAGGGCCGCCGCGTCACGTCGTCGTCCTGGGACATGCCGCAGCCGTCGAAGCGGTATCCGGTCAGGAGCGGATCGATGCCGTCATGTGCCTCGGTCCGCCGGCTCCGGGACGATCGGCCGGGGTCGTCGCAGCCGATGGGACGGCCGATGGGGCCCTCGCGGCCAGGTCGGTGACCGGACGACTGGAGCCGACCGGCCGGTACTCGTGGGAGCCGCTCTGGGCGGAATGCGGCCCGGTGCGAACGCCGCTCCAGGGCTCGGGACGAGACGGACGGTTCGTCGATGCGGCATGATGACGTGTCAGATCCCGATTCCGCGAGATGCCCGGTGGCGTGCGCGGAGCGGATCCCGGCCCTGGATGCTTCGATGGCGCCCGACTCGATCGTCGAACTCCGCACCACGTTCGGCAGTCGCTCGGCAGCGGAGGCATGCGCCCGCATGCTCGTGGAGCGACGGCTCGCTGCCTGCTGCCAGGTCGAAGGCCCGATCCACGCCACGTACCGCTGGCAGGGATGCGTCGAGGCGGCGGAGGAGTATCGCGTCGTCTGCAAAACGGTGGCCGAACTCGTGTCGGATGCGGGCGGGGAGATCGTCCGCATCCACGCGTATGCATGCCCGGAGATTCTGAGCGTGACGGTGCAGGCGTCGCACGCCTACGCGGCATGGGTCCGGGACAGCGTGACGCCCCCTGTCGCGCCACCGCCGTCCGGGTCCGACCTGCCGTGAAGGCGCGCCCGAGCATGGCTCTGTGATCATGTCCGAGCGTCCGCTTTACGCGTTCGACATCTCCCTCCACCCGCTGCCTCACGGGGCGGTGGCGGGGCCTCCGTACGAGGATGACTGCGGTGTCTGGGTGACGCTCGTCGCGCCGCGCGAGGCGGTCCACGAGCCTTTCGCCGTGCCGTATGACGAGGCGCTCGAACGGTTCGCAGCGATCAAGCGCATGGTGGTGGAACCGGATGGGGCCCTGCTCTGCACCGCCGGGGTCGCGGAGCGTGCCTGGCAGATCGACGGTACCGCCTGGGATCTGGGCGGACGTCTGCTGCGAGTGGATGTGCGCGGCACGTGCCCCGCAGCCATGTTCGACGGGCTGCTCGGAGCCTGCGGCTGGCCCGATCAGCAGGTTCTCGTGCAATTGGTCCGACCGGCGGTCTTCCTCGCCGAGGTGACGTTCCGCAGCCATGCGACGGCGAGGTGGACGCGCGCGACTGGAGCGACCTTGCGGGTGCGTGGACCGTTTCCATGAGCGGCCGGTCGTGCCAGTTGTGCGGACCCTCCGTACCCCGGCTCGCCTCGACACGGGCGGAGGACGATACGATTGACGAGGGTCGGATGGGAGAGGACGGGCGAGCGTTGACACAGGGAGTGCATGTGATGCGACGGTGGGTAGCAACGCGCTGTGGACGGGACCTCGGCAGGGCATTCCTGCGGCGAGTCGCCGTGAGTGCCGCCATCGCCGTCGCGGGTGGGCTGGCGTCCGCCGGAACGACCGTGGCCCAGATGCCGGCCGAGATGGCTCCCGTTGCAGCCGCCTACGGTTCGGGAGTGCATGCATACTTCGCCGGCGACTATGACCGGAGCTTCGCCGTCCTCACCGACGCGATCGCCGCGGGGATCAAGGATCCGCGGGCATGGTACTTCCGCGGTCTCGCGGCACTCAGGCTCGGGCGACTCGACGAGGCGGAGGCGGACTTCACCGAGGGCGCGGAACGCGAGTCCTCCGGGACCGGAGCATGGTCGGTGTCGCGTTCGTTGGAGCGGGTGCAGGGCGCGGATCGGCTGCGGCTCGAGCGGCATCGCGTGCGGGCGCGGGTCGCGGCCCTCCAGCGTGATCGCGACGCACTGCGCCGCAGGATCTCGGAACTGGACGAGGCACAGCCCGACGTGCGGCGGACGCGGCGGCCAGCCGGCGGCGGGCGTGACGACGGGGGCCCGTTTGAAGGAGGCGGGGCGGCGGAATCGATTCCCGCGCCCGCGGCGGGTGATGAGACCACCGCGACGCCACCGACACCGGCCGAAGACGATGCCCCGATCAAGCTCGAGGTGGACGACCCACTGGCCAAGTGAGTCGTCGTCGCCCGGGAGTCGTCTGCGCTTCCTCAGTCGGCGGGCGGGGACGCGGATCGCCATCCAGCCACCGCAAGGATCACCCAGCCGACGATCAGGAGGGCGCCGCCGATCGGCACGATCGCGCCGAGGATGCGGATACCCGAGAGCGCGAGCGCCATCAGGCAGCCGCTGAAGATCAGGCTGCCGAACAGGAAGCAGATCCCAGCGGCCAGAGCCGGTCTCGCCATGTCCGATGGCGTGCGCCGGGAAGCCATGACGCCGGCCACCACCGCCGCGAGCGCGTGGACGAGCGCGTAGCGAGTGGCCGTCTCCCAGTTGCCGGCCTGCCCGGACGCATCGAGCACGGTGCGGAGGGCGTGGGCCCCGAAGGCGCCCGTCGCGACGGCGATCCCGCCGAGCAGTGAGCCCGAGACCACCACGACGCGCTGCATCCGTTGTCTGGTCGCAGGTGAGTCGTCACGTGTCACGGCTTACTGGCACCGAGGAGCTTCTCCTCCTCCTCCTCCTGGATGATGATCCGCGGCGTGACCATCAGCATGAGACTGTCGGTCGTGCGTCCCAGCCCGACGTTCTTGAACAGTCGGTTGATGTAAGGAATCTTGGAAAGTATCGGCACGCCGAACTCGTTGCGGCCCTCGCGCAACCGCTTGATGCCGCCGAGGAGCACCGTGCCGCCGTCGGGCACGCTCACGGTCGTGGTCACCGTGGTGAAGAGGAACTCGGGCAACTGGATCGTGGTGCCGTTCGACTGCACCTCGAGCTCGCCGCTCGTCGCCTGGTTCGACGTGAATCCGCCGACGTCGAGCATGCCTTCCGCGCCTGGGACCTTGAGCTCGGAACCGGCCTTCTCGTCGCTGCTCTTCGACTTCGTGGAGCGGGAGCCCTCGAACTGAAACTGCTCGACGGAGCCGATCTGCGAGAAGAACGGGACGAGCGTGAGTCGCACGAAGCGGCGGTCGTTCGAGACGACAGCCTGCACGTTCACCGCCGTGCCCTCGTTCAGCACCGTGATGACCGGTTGTTGGGCCGCCGAGAAGTCCCCGACGACCGGGACGACGGCGGTCACGAAAGGCCGCTGACGCGTGTCGGACACGAACGCGTTCTGCCCGTTGAAGAGGGTCACCTTCGGGGCCTGCATCACGTTCGATCGCGTGTTGCCCTGCGCCGCCTGGATGAGGAAGAACGCCTCGATGTCGGAGAGGATCGCGAAGCCGAAATTGGCCGCCGACGTCACGGGGTCGGGCATGCCGGGGAACACCGGCACCTGCGCGGCCCCGAAGCTGTTCTGCCGGAACGGGATCGAGAAGAAGCTGCGGTTGGCGGAGTTGAGGCTGTTGACACCCTGCGCCACATTTTGCTGACCACCGCCGGCAGCGCCTCCCTGTCCGACCTGCCCACCGCCAGCACCTCCCGGTCTTCCGGTCTGCCCACCCTGCGCGCCCTGTCCACCGACGCTTGCTGAGAAGGGATTGAGGGCGACGCCCGGGTTGCCGAAGTTGTCGAGGCCGATGGTCTGCGACCGCCCACCCGGGGCCGCCGTGATGCCGAGCGACCTCGGGTTGTTCGACCCGTTGCTCTGCGTCGGGATCGCGGTGAGGTTGAGCGGCTGATTCACCCCCGACTGGATGTTGAAGTCGAAGTCGACGCCGATGCGCTCGAAGAACGTGTCGGCGAGCGTGATGAAGCGGACCTCGATCGTGACCTGGAGATCCTGCAGGCGACGGAGCTGTTCGAGCAGGTCTGCGATCTCCTCGTGCACCTCCTGGGTCTGGCTGATCACGAGGCTGAGATTCGTTAAGAACGGTGCGATCGCGCCCGGGCCTCCCGTCGCCTGCCAGCTGTCGGGCGCGATCGTGTTTTGGATGAGATCGATGAGTGACTGAAAGTCGGCCTGCGCACCGCCCGCGGACGGGGGGCCGAACGGGATCGAGGGAACCGAGCCGGTGGCCGGCGGCCCGCCCACCCCGGGGAACTGGGCCAGCGACGCGGGGTTCACCTGGGCGTCGGTGGCCGCGCCCGCGGCGGGGCCGGCCCTGAGGCCGGCCGGAGGGGGGCCGACCTGGACGGCGAGCGAGTTTCGCAGCGCCGCCTGCGAATAGCCGTCTCGGAGCGCCCCGGTGATGCCGAGCCCGTCGGAAGAGAAGTTCGGCACCGGCAGCACGAGGTCGGCCACCGGGTAGGTGACGGCGTACACATCCCCCTTGACCAGCTGGGGACTCGTCACCTTGAGGACCTCGTCCCGCACCGCATAACTGAGATGGAGTGGTTCGAGCAGCAGTTTGAGCGCGCTTTTGAGCGAGATCGGCTGGTCGAGGGACAAGGTCACCGGCGTGTCGCTGCGCACGGCCTCCTGGTCGAGACCCACCATGTCGAGATGAATGGCGACACCCGCCTCGCGTGCCATCGCGTCGAGCACGGCTGCCAGGGGCTGGTCTCGGTAGGCCGGCTTCACCTTCGTCTCCAGCCGTCGAATGATCTCGAGTTCGGCCGGCGACGCCCGCGACCTTCCTTCGGCCTCCAGCTGCGACCGATTCTTCGTGAGATCCTGCCAGTCTCTCGTGGCGGGAAACGCGATCGGACCCGCGAAGGGTGTCGCCGACATCGCCACGTCCTCGACGACGTCGAGGAAGCCGTCCTGCCGGCCGCCCTCGATCGACTTCTGTGCATGCATGCGCCGAATGAGCCGGCTCTGTGCGAGCAGCTGTCGAACCACCGCGTTGTCAGGAGCCAGTTCGCCAGCCTTCTTGGCGACGGCCTCCGCCTCCGGGAACCGCTGCTGGTCGACCAGCGTGTTGTATTCCTCGACCAGGACGGCGATGCGCTGATCCACCTCCACGCGACGACTGCGGTCCCGGTCGATGCCTGCCTCGACCTCGGCGGTGCGGGCTTCGAGGGCGAGTTCGGCGCGTCGCTTCCCCGTGGCCTCCTCGATATCGCGCCGCGTGCGCTCGATGCGGCGGATGAACTGCTCCCGGCTCGCCGGCGGGATCGGCTGGCCGTCGAGGCCGGCGGCGGTCGCGTCGAGGAGCGCGAGGGCGCCCGCCGGATCGCGCTGGCCCATCCGCTTCGCCTCGAGCTGTTTGGCGGCGACCTCGGCGGAGAGTCGCGCGAGCAGAAGACCCTCCACCTCCGGCCCCGTCATCTCGATCGGTTCGGGCGTCGCGGCTGCGGGGGCGGCGGGCCGGGCGGGCGAAGCAGCCCGTGCCGCCTGCGCGTCGAGGGCCTGCTGGATGAGCTTCCGGGCAGCTGCGGCGTCCCCTTCCTGGGAAGACGGCGGTGGTGCCGGAAGATCCTCGCCGAGCACGGTCAGCGGGCAGAGCAGGACGAGCCCGCAAATCCCCCGCAGGACGACCGGCGTCAGCCGGCGGCGCGACGACGTGCTGGAACGGTCTGGACTTCCGGCCATGGGCTTTCTCCGCGGACACGGCTCCTTGGGGGCGGGAGGAGTACCGGCCCCGAATCGGCCGGGTCAAGTCCACCTTGCCCTGCCGGCGCGACGCACCCATCCCGGAGGCAGCGATTGCCGGGCACCCGTTCCTCCCGGGTTGCCTCGCCTTCCTCGTGTCGCGAGAACGCCTCGGGGATTGTCGCGGGGAGGCTCGTGGCGGGTGCTCAGCCGCCGGCGGGGAGGGCCGCAATGTGGCGGGAAATCGCCTTTTCGACCGTGTCGAGCAGCTGATCGACGCGGAACGGCTTGAAGAGAACGAGATCGATGCCCGCCTGGCGAGCCTTCACGATCGAGTGGCCCGGGTCGTACCCGAAACCCGTCATGAGCACGAGCGGCACGGTTCCGAGGATCTCCTGTAGCTTGAGGAGCAGCTGGTAGCCACTCATGTCGGGGAGTCGGATGTCCGCGATGATCAAGTCGTAGGCCTCCCCAGCCGTCCGCACGAGCGATGCCGCCTCGGCGCCGTCGCGTGCCGTCTCGACGATGCAGCCCGACCGCTCGAGCAGGGCGTGGGCCGCGACCCGCACCTGCTCGTCCGGATCCACGACGAGAATGCGTCGTCCGGCCAGCGAGCGGCGTTCACCTTGGCGTCGCTGCGAGTGGGCCGAGCTCGGCGTCATGCGCTCACCCACGCGGTGGATCACCTGCTTGATGTCACGGGCGTTTCTCAGGATCCGCTGCAGCCGCTCGACGACGTCGGCGTCGTGACCGATGTACCGCTCCATGACGGCCACGGCATCGTTGAGGATGTCGTCGACCGGCAGCGCGACCGCCCCGTGGATCGCCTCGATGCTCTCGGCGGCGGTGCTCGCCTTCTCGGCGACGAGCAGCTCGAGCGTGTTGAGTGCCGCGGCGACGTCGCGGGAAAAGATTTCCAGGAACTGGAGGTCGGTCTCCGAGAAGCCGCCCGGCTCCGGACTCTCCACGTTGAACGTGCCGATCACCTCGTCGTGGAGCATGAGCGGGACGGTGAGCGAACTTTTCGCGCCCTTGCAGCCCTCGAGATAGAGAGGGTCCTTGGTCGTGTCACTGCAGAAATAGCTCGCGCCGGTGGCCGCGACATAGCCGGTCACCCCATTGTGCTCGGTCTTGGCGTAGAGGACGCGGGCTTCCGCCTCCGGCTGCATGCCCTCCGCGAGCAACGGCTCCAGCCGGCCGGTTTGCCGATCGAGGAGGCGGATCTCCACCACGTCGAACTGCAGCAGGTCGCGCGAGTAGTGCAGGATGTTGCTCTTGAGCAGCTCGATCCGTTCGTCGACGGTCATGTCGGCCAGCTCGGCCGGGGAGAGATCCGCGAGCGTCTGACCGGCCGCGTGGATGGCCGCCCGTTTCTGCTGCTCGAGGATCGTGTGGGTGACGTCGCGGACGGCCACGACGATCCGGCCCACCTCGGGCGAATCCGACCCGCACGGTGCGGACGACTGCACGTCGATGAACCGCCCGTTCGAGGTTTGCAGCGTGCCGCCGGCAGGACGTCCGGCACGGACGGCCTCGCGCACCGTGGCGATGTCGCCGGCAGCCGAAGCGGACGCGCCGAGCACGTCGATCAGGTCCCGTCCCCGCAGGTCGCCGCCTTCGCACCAGGCCGAGAGCCTGTCGTTCGCCCACAGCACGACGCAGTTCGAGTCAACCAGGGCGATGCCGTCCGGGAGATGCTCCAGAATCTCGCGTTCGCGCGATGGGGACGGGGAGCCGGGAGCGGGGTCTGCGGAACGCTCCTCCACGGCCAGCCTCCACCCGTCGCCATCCGACCCGCCACGCCGACGCCAGATCATCGACCCTCCGAGTATAAAACGGCCTCCCGCGACCCGCCAATCACCGAGGTTGCGTTGTCATGCTCGGCTGCGCACCTATACTCCCGAAGGACGACGCCCGCTCGGCCCCCTTCCGCCGCCGCGGCACGTCGCGGCACACCGAGGCACTCCGTGAGCGACGCGAGCCCCCCGTCCCGTTCGTTCCTCGGCCGGCATCAGTTTCTCATCTACCGGCTGTTCTCGCTGTCCGGCCTCGTTCCGGTCGGCGCGTTCCTCGTCGTCCACCTGCTGACGAACGCGTCGGTGCTCGGCGGCCCAGGCGCCTTCCAGTCGCGGGTCAATCTCATCCACTCGCTCGGTCCGCTGCTGGTACCCGTCGAGTGGGCATTCATCTTCCTGCCGATGCTGTTCCACGCCACGGTGGGCTTCGTGATCATCGCGAACGGCATGCCGAACGTCGGGTCGTACCCGTACGCGGGGAACGTCCGCTACACCCTGCAGCGGGCGACCGGCATGATCGCGTTCGCCTTCATCCTCTGGCACGTGATCCACCTGCACTGGCTCGGCACGCCGCTCGGTGGAGGGCGGTTCGATCCGCATCACGCGTCGAGTTCGACCGCCCGGGCGCTCGCGTCTCCGCTCGTGACCGCGATGTATGCGATCGGCATCCTGTCGGCGGTGTTCCACTTCGCCAACGGCCTGTGGTCGCTCGGCATCACGTGGGGACTGTGGACCAGTCCGGCGGCCATGCGGCGGGCGAGCGCGGTGAGCATCGTGGTGGGTGTGCTCCTCGCGGCGGCCGGCCTCGGTGCACTGGGGGGCATGCGGGCGCTCGATGTCGATGCCGCGGTCACCATCGAGAAGCGGATGGAGGAGTTCAAGCGCCAGCAGGAGGGCACGCCGCCGATGCCGGCGGCCGAGCCACGCGGACGGGCAGTTTCACGTGGTTCCGAGGCTGCCGATGAGGCGGTTCGGGACGGAGGGAGGTGATGCGATGGCACAACCGAGAGTTCTCGTCATCGGAGGCGGTCTCGCCGGCCTGGCGGCGACCATGCGGCTGGCGGAACTGGGGGTGGGCGTCGATCTGGTCAGCCTCGTGCCCGTGAAGCGGTCGCACAGTGTCTGTGCCCAGGGAGGCATCAACAGCGTCAATGCCCTCACCCGGCAGCAGGGTGACAACGAGTGGAAGCACTTCGACGACACGGTGTACGGGGGGGATTTCCTCCAGCACCAGCCCCCCGTCAAGGAGATGGCCGACTGGGGGCCGCGGATCGTGGACCTCATGGACCGGCTGGGTGTGCCCTTCAACCGCACGCCCGAAGGCTTCCGCGATCAACGCCGGTTCGGCGGCACGCTCTACAAACGCACGAGCTTCGCCGGGGCGACGACGGGTCAGCAGCTGCTCTACGCGCTCGACGAGCAGGTGCGGCGGCGTGAGGTCGAGGGGAAGGTGAAGAAATGGGAGTTCTGGGACTTCCTGGGGCCCGTTCTCGACGACGCGGGCCACTGCCGGGGCGCCGTCTGCCAGGATCTCGTGACCATGCAGTTCCGGGCGTTCCCGGCAGATGCCGTGGTTCTCGCCACGGGCGGGTGCGGGCTGCTGTACGGCCGATCCACGATGTCCATGGTCTGCACCGGGAGCGCCGTGAGTCGCGCCTACCGCGCGGGGGCGTGGTACGGGAACGGGGAGTTCATCCAGGTGCACCCCACCGCGATTCCTGGAGCGGACAAGCTGCGGCTCATGAGCGAGAGCGCACGCGGTGAGGGAGGGCGCGTGTGGGTTCCGCGGACGCCGCAGGATACCCGTGATCCGCGCGAGATACCCGAGGCCGACCGCTTCTACTTCCTCGAGGATCGGTACCCCAAGTACGGCAATCTCGTGCCGCGCGACATCGCGACGCGTGAGATCTTCGATGTATGCACCAACGAGGGCCTTTCGGTCGAGAAGGACCGGCTCTGTGTCTACCTTGACCTCACGCACATCCCGCGTGAGACGCTCGACCGCAAGCTCGGTGGCATCCTCGAGATCTACGAGAAGTTCCAGGGTGTCGATCCGCGCGTGATGCCGATGAAGATCTTCCCCGCGGTCCATTACTCGATGGGCGGCCTGTGGGTCGACTACGAGCGGAGTGCCGCCGGCGGGATGGTCGAGGGCGCCGTGCGGAATCAGCGGACCAGCGTGCCCGGCCTCTACGCGATCGGAGAGTGCGATTACCAGTACCACGGGGCGAATCGCCTCGGTGCCAATTCGCTCCTGTCGTGCATCTTCAGTGGCCTGTTCGTCGCGCCGACGCTCCAGGCGGTGTGCGAGGGCCGCGGCTCGGCGGACGACGCACGCCTGTTCGACGCCGCGGTGAGGCGAGAGGAGGAGCGGCACAGGGCGCTTCTGGGCCGCACGGCGGGGGTGGAGAACCCGTACGACCTCCATCAGCAGCTCGGCGTGCTGATGACGCGGGCGGCGACGGTCGTGCGACGCAACGACCAGCTCGAGTCGGCCTACGGGCAGGTGTGCGACCTCGAGGACCGGTGGCGGCGATGCGCCGTTTCGGACACCGGCAACTGGACGAATCAAAACGTCGTCTTCACCAAGGCCCTCGGGGACATGTTCCCGCTCGCGAAGCTCATCCTCAAGGGTGCGCTCCTGCGCGACGAGTGCCGTGGTGCCCACTTCAAGCCGGACTGTGCGATGCCGGGGATCGTCGAGTCGGATCCCGCCGCCGCCCGCGTCGAGGCCGCGCGCTGGTGCGACCGGTTCGAGGAGAACACGAGAAAGTGGCTCAAGTCGACGATCGCGGAGTGCCGTCCGGATGGCAGTCCGACGATCACCTACCAGGACGTCGACACCTCGCTCATCCCACCGCGGCCCCGGTTGTATGGACTCGTCGGGGCGGACGTGATCGAGGAGGTCTGGAAGGAGCGTCAGGCCGGTCAAGGGGAGTCCTCGCGGGAGGCCACGGTCGCGGCGGCGACGTGACCGGGTGATCGTGACGGAATTGGCGATCGAGCGAGTGGGAACACGTGGCGGTATGAGAGAGGGAGCAGCCGGATGATCAAGGCAGTCGATGGCACCGTCACGGGGAACGATCACGGGCACTCCGCCGGAAGTGGCGGCAACGGGCATGCCACGGCGGTCGCCGAGCGCAAGCCCATCCGCGTGCGCGTCCTGCGCCAGGACGTCGCGGGAGGGGAGAGCTACTGGGAGCGGTTTGAAATCCCCTACGAGCCGAATCTCAATGTCATCAGCGTGCTGCAGAAGATCGCGGCCCGTGCGACCTCGCTCGACGGTCGCGCCGTGGCTCCCGTGGCATGGGACTGCTGCTGCCTCGAGGAGGTCTGCGGATCCTGCACCATGCTCGTCAACGGCCGCACGCGGATGGCCTGCTCGTCACTGGTCGACAAGCTGCTCGAGGAGGGGGACGAGATCGAGTTGAGGCCGATGTCGAAGTTTCCGGTCGTGCGGGATCTGGTCGTCGATCGTCGGCGGCTGTTCCACTCACTCGAGCGGGTGAAGGCCTGGGTTCCGGTCGACGATTCATACGACCATGGCCCGGGCCCCCGGATCTCGCCCGAGGAGCAGCAGGACGCCTACCCTCTCGCGACGTGCATCAGCTGCGGCTGCTGCCTCGAGGCCTGTCCACAGTTCACCAAGGTGGAGACCGTCCAACGGGCCGGAGAGACCGCCGAGTCGCTCGAGAAGCGGAGGAAGGACGCGTTCGAGGGACAGTTCGTCGGCGCCCATGCGATCAGCCAGGCGATGCTGTTCAAGTCCCATCCCACCGGGCGGATGATCGCGGACGAGCGGCTCGAGGCGCTGACGGGCGCGGGGGGCATCCAGATGTGCGGCAATGCCCAGAACTGCGTGGCGGTCTGCCCGAAGCACATCCCCCTGACTCGGTCGATCGCCCGTGCGGGCCGGGCGGCCACCGTGTGGGCGATCAAGCGACTCTTTGATCGGTGAGGTGATCGCGGCCGGACCCGCAGGTTGACGAGACCTCGCCTGGCCGTGAACGGCCGCCCCGGGGATCGCATGTTTGCCGGCTGAAGCCCGCCGTGGTACGGT